>JAFIHR010000113.1 GCA_017849325.1 Xanthobacter autotrophicus
GCGTGCCGCCCGCCACGAGGCAACGGCTCATGCGGCCACCCATGTTGCCCAGTCCAATGAAGCCAACTTTCGCGCCAGACATCTCGTCGGTCCTTCACAAATCCACTCTCGGCCGCCGGAAACTTCCGCCACCGAAGCAACCCGTCTTTCCGGCCGGATCCCATACCGCCGGCCGTGCCGTGCGCAGGCGCGGCGGACTATTTCGCCTCGGCCTCGCCGGCGGCCTCCTGGAGCGCGCGCCAGTCCTTGATCGCCGCGCTGGCAGTCCGGAACGCGGCCAGCGCGGCCGGCGCGCCGCAATAGACCATGGCCTGCATCAGCACCGCCTGGATCTCCTCCGGAGTGACGCCGTTGTTCAGGGCGCCCTTCACGTGCACGCCGAGCTCGTGGTGCTGGTTCATCGCCGTCAGCATGGCCAGATTGAGCATGCTGCGCACCCGAAACGGGATAGTCTGGTCGCCCCACACCTCGCCCCAGCAGTATTCGGTGACGAGACGCTGCGCCGGGCGGTTGAAATCGTCGGCGTTCTGCCAGGAATTCTCCACATGGGTGGGCCCCAGAACTGTCTTGCGGTTCTCGAAACCCTTTGCGAACATTTCGCTCTCAGTTGGCATGGTCTTCAGCCTCCGCGATCCAAAGCAGTCGTCCAAATGCGCCTCGACGGGCGCGTCCCCGCATGCGGGATGCTGACGTCGGCCGTCAGCCGGCGGCGCCGTACCCGATCATGGCCTTCGTCTCGAGATATTCCCGCAGGCCCGCCTCGCCCCACTCGCGCCCGTTCCCGGAGCGGCGGAAGCCGCCGAAGGGCGCGCCGAAATCCGCCGGCGGATAGTTGATGTGCACCTGCCCGCCATTGAGCCGGCGGGCGATCGCCCGCGCCCGCTCCGCGTCGCCCGACTGCACATAGGCGGCGAGCCCGTAGAGGGTGCCATTGGCGATCGCCACCGCCTCGTCGTCCGTGTCATAGGGAATGATGGAGAGCACCGGCCCGAAGATCTCTTCCTGGGCGATGGTCATGTCCGGGCGGACGTTGCTGAACACCGTGGGCTTCACGAAGTAGCCGGCCGCAAGCCCCGCCGGGCGCCCGGTGCCGCCGGCCACCAGCTCCGCGCCTTCGTCGATCCCCGCCGCGATGAGCCCCTGCACCCGCGCGAACTGGCTCGCGTTCACCAGAGGACCGAGCTGGGTGTCCGCCCGCTCCGTCGGCCCGACCTTGTATTCGCCGGCTGCCGCGGCCGCGATCGCCGACGCGCGCGCCATCAGGCGGCGCGGCACCAGCATGCGCGTCGGGATGGAGCAGGACTGCCCGGAATTGGTGAAGCAGGCCGCCACGCCGCGGCGAACCGCCTGCTCGAGATCGACGTCGTCCAGCAGGATGTTCGCCGACTTGCCGCCCAGTTCCTGCCCGACCCGCTTCACCGTGGCGGCGGCGGCGCGCGCCACCTCGATGCCGGCGCGGGTGGAGCCGGTGAACGACACCATGTCGATGCCATCATGGCTGGCGATGGCGGCGCCAACGCTCGTTCCGAGCCCGTTGACGAGGTTGAACACGCCGGCCGGCACGCCCGCCTCGTGAAGGACCTCGGCTAGCAGCACCGTGCTCACCGGCGAATATTCGCTCGGCTTCAGCACCATGGCGCAGCCCGCGGCCAAGGCCGGCGCCACCTTCACCATCACCTGATTGACCGGCCAGTTCCACGGCGTGATGAGGCCGCAGACGCCGATGGGCTCGTAGCGCAGGCGCGTGCTCCCGTGGTCCTCCTCGAACCGGAACGTTTCGAGGACTTCGAGCAGCGCATTGAGGTGGGCCGGGCCGCGCGCGGCCTGCCCGTTGGTCGCGAAGGTGATGGGCGATCCCATCTCCTTGCGCATCGCCTCGGCGAACTCACCGTAGCGCCGGGTGTAGATATCGAGAATCCGCCGCAGCAGCGCCACGCGCTCCTCGACCGGCGTCGCCGCATAGGCGGGGAAGGCCCGCCGCGCCGCCGCGACCGCGCGATCCACATCGGCCGCGCTACCTAGCGCCAGCCGGCCGTAAGCCTCTTCGGTGGCCGGATCGACGAGGTCCATCCAGGAGGCCTCGGCCGGCTCGACCCAGGCCCCGTCGATGTAGAATTTGCCCAGTTCCAGCATCGCGACCTCCTCACCGGGTCCCAGACAGGAAACGGAACATCTCGGTGTGATCGGTCGTGGCGCCCACGGTTTCGGCCACGCGGTGCCAGACGTCGATGCCGGTCGCGCCGAACGTCAGCGTATAGCCGACGGAATCGGCCAGAGATTTCGCGATGGCGAGGTCCTTGTCCATGAGGCGCAGGGAAAAGCCCGAGCCGAAGGTGCCCGAAAGCATGAACTGCTTGACCTTGTTCTCGGACGTATTGCTTCGGCCGCTCGAGGCGTTGAGCACGTCGGTCATCACGTCGGGCGCGATGCCGAACTTCTCGGCCACGTGCAGCGCCTCGACCGTGACCATCAGCCCGCAGGCGGACACGAAATTGTTCAGCGCCTTGGCGGCATGCCCGGATCCCGGCGGCCCGATGAAGAGGATCGACTGCCCCATGGCTTCCAGCACCGGGCGCGCCCGTTCAAGGAGCGCCTCGCTGCCACCGACCAGGATGGCGAGCTTGCCTTCCTGCGCGCGCTTCACGCCGCCCGACACCGGCGCGTCGAGATAGGCAAGACCCCGTGCGGCGAGCGTGCCGGCGAGGGCGCGCGAGCGCATGGGCTCGGACGAGCTCATGTCGATCACCAGGGCGCCCGGCCGCAGGCGCGCGGCCCAGCCATCGTCCAGCAGCACGGCTTCGACGATGGCCGAGCTCGGCAGCATGGTGATGAGCACGTCGAGCTCGCCGGCCGCCTCGGCGGTGAGGGGCGAAGCGGAGGTGGCGGCGCAGACCTCCGCGACCCGGGCGGCGTCCACGTCGGTGACGTCCAGCCGGAAGCCCGCCTTGACCAGGCACGCGGACATCGGCGCACCCATCATGCCGAGCCCGATGAAACCAATTCTAGCGCTCATGTCCCACCCGCCTCACCATTTCCGCTCCCCGGCGCGCCCCGCGCCGGTGTCCTCGCCCCGTTCCTCGCCCGCGCCTAGCGGAGCGCGGAGAAGTCGGTGGGCGTGAGAAAGCTGTTTTCCACCCGCACCACGATGGGCCGCTCGCGCTCGGTTTCCGCGCGCGCCGCGATCCAGCCGGGATCGGCCTGGAACGCGTTCCAGCGCTCCTCGCGCTGCGCCATGCTCTCCCACTTCAGGAGATAGGTGAGCGCGTGATTGTCCTCGCCGACGGCGGTGGTCCAGAAGCCGATCTGCTCGATCCCGTACTTCTGGAAGTACGACAGGGTCGTGGACCGGAAGCGGTCCAGCAGCGCCGGAAGCCGGGTCGGCGCGCAGCGATAGATCCGAAGCTCGACAATCATTTCCCTTCGCCTGCCTCCTCAGTGCCGGTGAGCCACCGTACTAATTATCATACAATCCGTCAATAATACAAAACACAGATCTGCATTTTCCCACCCCGGCCCGCCCCACGGGCCGCGGCCACCGCGGCGCCTAGGACGGCGGCCGCGAGGCCGGGGCGATCTCCGCCACGTCGAGCCGGACGACCTTGCCCGACGTCGCATCGCTGAAGGCCGGGTAGCGCTCCATCACCTGCGGGTCGTGGCCGGGGACGATGCGCCCCGCCTCGCCCGCCAGCGTCCGGAGGCGGCCGTAGCCGAGCACGGTGTCGGAAACGCTGTCGCAGGTGGGAAAGAC
>JAFIHR010000455.1 GCA_017849325.1 Xanthobacter autotrophicus
GCGCCGGGCGGCGGCGAGATAGAGCGCAAAGGCCGCCGCGTCATCCTGCGCCACGCCCAGCCCGCGACAATGGAGGTCGGCGAGATTGAACAGCGCCCAGGTGTCGCCGAGCATCGCCGCCCGCCGGTAATGGCGCGCCGCCGCTGCCGCGTCCGGGGGCACGCCCCAGCCGCGTTCGTGGCAGCGGCCGATCATGTTGAAGCCCCGCGCATCTCCGGCCCGCGCCGCGGCACGGAACCAGTCGAGCGCGGCCGCGCCCTCGCCGCGGTCGAGCGCGATCTGGCCCAGGGCGAGGTGAACCTCCGGCAGGGTCAGGCCCGTGCCCGGATCGCGCGCGGGCTCCGGCGCATCGGCATCGCTCCGCGGCTCCGCCCCGCTCATAGCTCGGCCCAGCGCCGCAGCAGGTTGTGATAATGGCTGACCAGCCCCTGCACGGCTCCGTCGCCGTCCCCCATGCGGGTGCGCAGATCGATGATCGCGACGTCGAGGTCGTACAGCAGGGCGCGCTCGCCGTCGTCCCGCACCAGGGACTGGGCCCAGAAGACGCACGCCCGGCGGCGACCGCGGGTGACCGGCGCCACCCGGTGCAGGCTGGAGGCGGGATAGAGCACCAGGTGCCCCGCCGCCAGCTTCACCGCGTGGGTGCCGTAGGTGTCCTCGATGACCAGCTCGCCGCCGTCATAGTCGTTCGGGTCGGACAGGAAGAGGGTGGCGGAGACGTCGGTCCTGAGGTGCGTCCCGCCGCTGCCGGGAACGATGCGGATGGCGTTGTCGGTGTGCAGGCCGAAAGCCATGCCGGTGTCGTAGCGGTTGAACAGGGGCGGCAGGATGCGCCGCGGCAGGGCCGCCGACTGAAAGGCCGGGCAGCGCGCCAAAGCGGCGAGGACGAGATCGCCGAGCGCGCGGCATTCGTGGCCGTCCGCCGGAAGCTGGGCGTTGCATTTGGCTTGCGTCGCAAGATCGCCTGCGGTGGCGCGGCCATCGATCCAGGGCGCGGTGTCGAGCACCTGCCGGACATGGCCGAGCTCGTCGGGTGTCAGGACGTCGGGGATCTTGAGCAGCATGAGGGGGCTCTCGAACGGGTCTCGGGGTGACGGAAGCCGCGCGCCCGCCGGGGCCGGTGGCCGGCCCGGCGGACGCGCGGCACCCCCCGCGAAGGGGCGGCGCGGGGCAGCGCCGCACCGCGGTCCGGTGGCCAGCGGGGTGCCGGCTCAGAAGGTGGTGCCGACGTTCAGCAGGAAGGTGCGCCCCGACGCCGGCACGACGCGCGAGGCGTTGAAGACCGAGGCGTAGTTGAGGTGGTCGGTCAGATTGTAGGCGTTGAGGGCGATGCGATATTTATTGTCGAGCGTCGCCAGCGAGATCATGGCGTCGAGCGAGAAAGTCTCGGGGACCCGCGCGAGATTGTTGGCATCGCCCCAATAGGATGAGGCATAGCGGAAGCCGCCGCCCACCAGCAGTGTCGTGTCGGGATAAAGGATCGCGCGCAGATCGTAGCTGGTCCAGGCGGTGAAATTGTCCTGAGGGACGTTGGGCGCCTCGTTGCCGACCTGGGACGGGGTCGCCGAATAGGTGATCTCGCCGTCGAGATAGGCATAGCCGAGATTGACGGTCCACTGATCGGTGATCTTGCCGTTGAGCCCGAACTGCACGCCGCTGATGCGCAGGCTCTGGCCGGAATCGGAGAAGCCGTTGACCACCTCGCCGGTGGTGGGATCGACGAAGTAGGAATTGGTCTTGTTGATGCGGAAGATGGCCGCGGTGCCGCCGAGCCGGCCGTTCAGCCAGTTGGCCTTCACGCCCGCCTCGTAGAGGTCGGAGCGCTCGGGCTCGTTGTTGTAGCCGTCGCGCGGCACTTCCGTGGCGCTGCCGCCCACCGCATTGCCGATGTCCGTGCCGATGGGCCGGTAGGTGCGCGAGAAGGAGGCGTAATAGGTGTATTCCTTCGAGGGCTCATACATGAGGCTGACGGACGGACTCCATTCCCGCGCCGTGGAGCTGCCGCCGAAATTGCTGGCGTAGTTCCAGAACTCGCTGTTGAAATAGTCCCAGCGCAGGCCGCCCAGCACCGACCAGTTGTCGTTGAACCAGAAGCGGTCGTTGGCGAACAGGCCGATGTCGGTGGCGTTGGAATAGCGCTGGCTGTAGCCGTTGAAATACATCGATGTCAGCGGATAGTCGAACTGCGGATTGACGATGGTCTGGTCGTTGACGCGGTTCACATAGGTCATCGGGTGGCGCTGGTCCTCCTGATACACCGTGTCGAGGCCGACGGTGGCCTTGTTCTTGAAGCCGCCCAGCTCGAACTCGAAGCGCCCGCTCATCACGTTCTGGAAGCCGTAGCCGGTCTGGTCATAGGCGCTGCCGCCGCCGGCGCCGTAGGGCAGGGCGTAGTTGCCGAGGTGCTGGATGGTGGCCGCGCAGGTGCCGGTGCAGGCGTTGGGCGTGGTGGTGCTGAACGCGCGGTCGTAGACCGACAGGCGGGTGTCGTTGTTGAAGGTGAACCAGTCGGTGACCTCCTTCTGGAAGTTGGAGGTCACCACATGGATGTTGGTGATGTCCTTGTTGAAGCTGCGCA
>JAFIHR010000114.1 GCA_017849325.1 Xanthobacter autotrophicus
GCCCCGAGATGCGCCGAGACCACAGCCATGCCCGATGCCATCGCCCCGCCGCCCGATCAGCCCCGGCTGGAGGATTTCATCTGCTTCGCCGTCTATGCGGCGGGGCATGCCTTCAACCGGGTCTACAAGCCGCTGCTGGACCCCCTCGGCCTCACCTATCCGCAATATCTCGTCATGGTCGCCTTGTGGCAGAAGGACGACCAGACCGTCGGCTCGCTGGGCGAGGCGCTCTCCCTCGAATCAAGCACGCTGACGCCCCTGCTCAAGCGGCTCGAGGCCATGGGCCGCATCAGCCGCGCGCGGGACAAGGCGGACGAGCGGCAGGTGCGGGTGAGCCTCACCGCCGAGGGCCGCGCGCTCCGGGACAGCGCCGCCGGCGTACCGGCCTGCATCCTCGCCGCCACCGGCCTCGATGTGGCCGGACTCACCGCGCTGCAGAAGCAGATCACTGCCCTGACGGCAGCGTTGCAAAAGCCTCCGGCCAAACCCTGAGATCCCGGCGGGCGCATTGTCTTCCCCGCTGATCGGGGGTAGGTGTTGACCGCTTCCGCCGCAGTGCGGGGCCGTGCATGAGGGGGCAGCCTTGGACGGTGGTGTGCGGGTGTCGCAAGGCGAACGGCTGAATGGCGCGCAACGAGACCGGCGGGATGGGGCGGCCGGCAGCGGTGCACGAGGCGAAGGCGCCCCGCGGCGAGGATCTGCCGCCAACGACCCGCATCGCTGAACCCCCGGATTTCCCATGCGCGCCACCCTGACCCGAGATCGCGCCCGCGTGCTGCCCTTTGCCGCGGAAATCGGCGCCCTTGGGGTGGTTTTCGGCGATATCGGCACGAGCCCGCTCTATGCCCTGCGCCAGGGCGTGCTCGCGGTGGGCGGCGCCAATTTCGTCAGCACCGACGTGCTGGGCCTGCTCTCGCTCATCACCTGGAGCATCATCCTTTCCGTCACCGTCAAATACGTCTTCCTGGTGCTGCGGGCGGACAACGACGGCGAAGGCGGCATCCTCGCCCTTGTCACCCTGCTCGACCTGCACCGCAGCGCCCTCGGCATGCGCTGGTATCTTCTGGCGGCCGGCCTGCTCGGCGCCGCCATGCTCATCGGCGACGGCGTGCTCACCCCGGCCATGTCGGTGCTCTCCGCCATCGAGGGCCTCAACGTCATCGCGCCGGAGCTCGACCACTGGGTGGTGGCGCTCACCGTGATGGTGCTGCTGGCGGTGTTCCTGTCGCAGCGCCTCGGCACCGAGCGGATCGCCAGCTTCTACGGCCCCATCATGCTGGCCTGGTTCAGCTCGCTGGCGGTCCTCGGCGTGATCGGCATCGTCCAGGAGCCGCGGGTGCTGGCCGGGCTGATGCCGCAGTACGGCATCGAGCTCCTGCTGAACCATCCGGGCATCGCCGGCCTGATTCTCGGCGCCTGCTTCCTGGCGGTGACCGGCGGCGAGGCGCTCTATGCCGACCTCGGCCATTTCGGCCGCCGGGTCATCGCCCGCTCGTGGATGTTCGTCGCCATGCCGGCGCTGCTGCTGAACTATTACGGCCAGGGCGCCATCCTGCTCCACGACGCGGAGGCGGTGCGCAACCCGTTCTACGACCTCTCGCCCGATCCGTTCGACCTGCCGCTGCTGCTGCTCGCCACGGCGGCGACGGTGATCGCCTCGCAATCCATCATCACCGGCGTGTTCTCGCTCGCCAAGCAGGCCATCGAGCTCGGCTACCTGCCGCCCATGCGCATCCGCTACACCAGCGAGCACAACGAGCAGCACATTTATGTGGGCCGCCTCAACTGGCTGCTGATGATCGCCTGCATCGGCGTGGTGATCGGCTTCGGCTCCTCGGAGCGCCTCGCCTCCGCCTACGGCATCGCCGTGGCCTTCGCCATGGTGACCACGTCGATGCTGTTCATCGCCCAGGTCAAGCGCGCGTGGGGCTGGCCGGTGCCCGCGGTCTGGCTGATGGCGGCGTGCATGCTCACGGTGGATTTCGCCTTCGCCGCCGCCAATCTCGTCAAGATCGAGGACGGCGGCTGGCTGCCGCTCTCCATCGCCGCCTGGGTGCTCATCGTCATGGTGAGCTGGCGGCGCGGGCTGGCGGGGGTGGTGGCGCAGCAGGTGCGCTTCACCGAGCCGCTCGACACCTTCGTCGCCCGGAAGGACCGGGTGGACGACGTGGAAAGTCCGCGCACCGCCATCTTTCTGTCCCGAGCCGGTGCGATGACGCCGGTGGCGCTCTCGCGGCTGTCCGAGCTGCTGAAGATCCGCTTCCAGCGCGCCGTCATCGTCTCGGTGTGGATCGCCTCGCGGCCGCGCGTGTCGGTGGAGGACCGCGTCCGGGTGACCGCGTTCGGCGAGCAGTTCGTCCGGGTGGACTTGAGGTTCGGCTACATGCAGCAGATCGACGTGCCCTCGGTGCTCGCTCCGGCGCTCAGCGCGCGCGGCATCGATCCCGACGAGGCGGTCTACGTGATCGGCCACGAGCGCATCCTGCCTCCCGACGAGGTGATGAGGCTGCGCGACGTGGATGCCCATATCTTCGCCTTCCTCGCGCGCAACGCCGAGCGCTCGGTCGACCGCTTCGGCCTGCCGCGTGCGCGGACCGTGGAAATCGGTTATCCGGTGAAGCTCTGAGCGCGGCCGGATAGGATGGGATGCGCCCTGCCGGCCGGCCTCCGGAAGGCAGGACCGGGTGGCGGGGCGCAAAGGGGCGCAACGAGGCGCTGAGGGGGGCGAGGTGCGGGACGGCGGGCGCGAAGCGCCCGTGCCGCACCGGACAGAGCAGAGGCGCCAGGATCGCCCTGCTCCAACGATAAGGGCGGCCTGGTGGGGCGGCCGGAGAACGGTGGCGGTATGGGTGTTGGCTCGGCGGCTCGGAAGGTCTGGGGATTCCTGCGGGATCGGGTGGGGTTGCACGGTCTCGGCCTGGTGGCGA
>JAFIHR010000456.1 GCA_017849325.1 Xanthobacter autotrophicus
CAGCAGCATCTTGCGCACGTCGGGATGGGCGATGATGGCGACCGGCCCCGGCGTGCCGTCGGGGCCGTGGCCCTGCAGGCGCTCCCTGGCGTAGGCGACGGCCTTCTGGTTCGCCGCCTCGGCGATGCCCAGGCCCTGGATGCCCACGAACAGGCGCTCGGCGTTCATCATGGTGAACATGGCGTTGAGGCCGCGGCCCGGCTCGCCCACCAGCCAGCCGGTGGCGCCATCATAATTCATGACGCAGGTCGGCTGGGCATGGATGCCCATCTTGTGCTCCAGCGCGCCGACACCCATGCCGTTGCGCGCGCCGAGGCTGCCGTCGGCGTTCACCAGGAATTTCGGCGACAGGAACAGGCTGATGCCCTTCACGCCCTTCGGCGCATCGGGCAGGCGGGCGAGCACCAGATGGATGATGTTGCCGCCGAAATCCTGGTCGCCCGAGGAGATGAAGATCTTGGTGCCGGTGAGGGCGTAGGAGCCGTCGCCATTGGGCACCGCGCGGGTGGAGAGCAGGCCGAGGTCGGTGCCGGCGGAGGCCTCGGTGAGCGCCATGGCGCCGGTCCATTCGCCGGAGATCATCTTCGGCAGATAGGTGGCCTTCAGTTCGTCCGAGGCGTGGTGGCCGATGGCCTCCACCGCGCCGCGGGTGAGGCCGGGGAACAGGCCGAAGGAGAGGTTGGCCGAGGAGACCATCTCGTCCATGAGAATCTGCAGCACGCGGGGCAGGCCCTGTCCGCCATATTCCGGATCGCCGGACAGCCCGCCCCACCCGGCGTCCGCGAAGGCGCGGTAGGCATCGGCGAAGCCCTTCGGCGTGGTGACGACGCCGTCCTTAAGGGTGCAGCCTTCCTCGTCGCCGGGGCGGTTGAGGGGCTCCAGCACGCCGGCGGCGAACTTGCCCGCCTCCTCCAGCACGCTCACCGCCAGCTCTGCGTTCACCTCCTCGTAGCCGGGCAGGCCGGCCATCGTGGCATCGAAATCGAACACCTGCCGCAGCAGGAAGGCCATGTCGTCGACGGGGGCGGAATAGGTGGCCATGGGATCGTTTCCTCGGATCTAGTTGCGCAGGGGCTTGCCGGTGGCGAGCATGTGGCGGATGCGCTCCAGCGTGGCCGGCTCGCCGAGCAGGGAGATGAAGGCGGCGCGCTCCAGCGCCGTCACGTCGTCCTCGCCGGCGGGGCGGGCGGGGTCGGCGCCGGGACCGCCGGTGAGCACGGTGATGAGCGCCTCGCCCACCACCCGGTCGTGGGCGGTGAGGCGGCCGGCGGCCGTTTCCGCATCGAGCACGTTGCGCAGCGCCGAGGCGCCGGACGGACCGGCCAGAGTCACCGCCGGCGGGGCCGGCGGCGCATAGCCTTCGGCGAGGGCCAGCGCCTTGGCCTTGGCGTCGGCCAGCAGGCGGTCGCGGTTCATGGTGATGCCGTCGGCCGGGCGCAGGTAGCCCAGCCGGCGCGCCTCGAACGCGCTCGCGGAGACCTTGGCCGGGGCGATCAGTCCGAACGCCGCCAGCGCCGGAGCCACCGGCCCCGTCGCGCCGGCCTCTCCTGTGGCGAAGCGCTCCAGCATCTCCTTGCAGCCGCCCCATCCAGGCACCACGCCGATGCGCGTCTCCACAAGCCCGATGGAGAGCTCGGCGTGGGCCTGGATGGCCCGGCAGTGCAGCAGCAGCTCGCAGCCACCCCCGAGGGCGAGCCCCGCCGCCGCCCCCACCACCGGGAACGGAGCGTACTTCAACGCCTTGAAGACCTTGTGGCCCTGGTCGACGCGCGGGCCGAAGGCCGCGGGACCGCCCGCCTCGATGGTTTCGAGAAACACCCGGATGTCGGCGCCGGCGCTGAACACGGCCGCATCCGAGCCGATCACCAGCCCCTTGAAGTCCCGCGCCACGCGCTCCAGCGCGGCCGCCAGGGCATCCATCACGCCGGAGCTGAAGGTGTTCATCTTGGTGCGGAGCTCGAAGCAGGCGATGCCGTCGCCGAGGTCCCACAGCATGGCCTCGCCGAAGTCCGCCACCGGCGGGGCGGCGAGCCGCACCGCCGCCAGGGTGACGATCCCCTCGGCCTGCGCCACCTTGCGGCGCGTGCCGTCCGGCAGCAGGCACACCCGCGCGCCGTTCTCCACCGCGTAGAAGCCGCCGGCCGCGGCGGCCGTCGCGAGATAGTCGGGCACCGCGACGCCGCGCTGTTCCAGGCGCGCCGCCAGCCAGCCGGCGCCGAGCTGGTCGATCAGCTCGAACGGACCCTTCGCCCAGCCGTAGCCGGTGCGCATGGCGGTATCCACCGCGTCCGGCCCGTCGGCGATCTCGGGGGTGACGCGGGCGGCATAGGCGAGGGATTTTTCCATCACCGCCGCGGCGTAGCGGCCGGCGGCGCCGTCGTGCTCCATCAGGGCGCGGGCCTGGCCCTTGGCGGCGTCGAGGCTGTCGCTCGCGACGGATTTCTGCGGCCGGTAGTCGCCGGTGACGAGATCGGTCACCTCGCGGCTCTTGCGGTCGGCGGAGAGCTTGACGAAGCCGGCGCCGCTTTTGCGCCCCAGCCGCTTCTCACCGATCATCCGCGACAGGAGCGGCGGCTCCACCGGATAGTCCTGCATGGGATCGGACGCCGGCAGGGCGCCGTGCAGGGACTTCAGCACCATGGACATCAGGTCGATGCCCACGAGGTCCATGAGCCCGAAGATGCCGGTCTTCGGAATGCCGAAGGGCCTGGAGATGGCGGCATCCGCCACCTCCACGTCGAGGCCGAGGGCGATGGCCTCGTTCACGGCCGCCGCCATCCAGTAGTTGCCGATGCGGTTGGCGATGAAGCCGGGTGTGTCGCGGCACATGACCACGCTCTTGCCGAGGCCGCGATCGCCGAAGTCGCGGATCGTCGCCACCACCTCGGGCCGGGTATCCGCCCCCGCCACCAGCTCCAGGAGGGGCATGGTGCGCGGCGGATTGAAGAAATGGGTGACGAGGAAGTCCCCGGCGAAGCGCGCCGGCAAGCTCTTCACCAGATCGGCGAGCGGAATGGTGGAGGTGTTGGAGCTGACGATGGAGCCGTCCTTGCGCACCTGATCGAGCCGGGCATAGAGACCCTGCTTGATGTCGAGCCGCTCGGCCACCGCCTCGATGATCCAGTCGGCGTCGGCGAGCAGGTCGAGCTCGCCCGCGACCGATCCGGTGGCGATGCGCTCGGCGAAGGCGGCATCCATGAAGCCGCCGGCCTTTACCTGACGGGCCACGGCGGCGGTGGCGGTCGCCGCCTCCACGTCCAGCAGCACCACGTCGAGGCCCGCATTGGCGAGATGGGCGGCGATGCCCGAGCCCATCACCCCGGCGCCGATGACGCCGGCCTTCCTGATCTCACCCATCACGCGGCCTCCAGCACGAGTGCGATGCCCTGTCCGCCGCCGATGCATTGGGTGGCAAGGCCATAGCGCACGCCGTCGCGCTTCAGCAGCTGGGACGCCTTGCCCACCAGCCTTGCCCCGGTGGCACCGAGGGGATGGCCGAGGGCGATGGCGCCGCCGTCGCGATTGAGGCGGGCGGGGTCGATGTCGAGCTCCCGGCAGCAGGCGAGCACCTGCACCGCGAAGGCCTCGTTCATCTCGATCACGTCGAGGTCGGCGCCGGTGATGCCGGCGCGGGCGAGGGCCTTGCGCGTCGCCTCCACCGGGCCGATGCCCATGATCTCGGGCGCGCAGCCTGAGACCGCATAGCCCGCCACCCGGGCGAGCGGCTTCAGGCCATGGGTCCGCGCAAAGGCCTCCGAGACCACCAGGGTGGCGGAGGCGCCGTCGGTAAGCGGGGAGGAATTGCCGGCCGTCACCGAGCCGCCGGCCTTGAAGGCGGGCTTCAGCGTGCCGAGCTTGTCGAGGCCGGTGCCGGGGCGCACGCAGCCGTCCTGCTCCACCGTTCCGCCGGCCGTCGCCACCGGCGCGATCTCGGCGGCGAGGCGCCCGTCCGCCTGGGCCGCGGCGGCCTTGTCCTGGCTCGCGGCGGCGTAGGCATCCTGCTCGGACCTCGTGATGCCGTAGCGGTCGGCGAGGTTCTCCGCGGTGAGGCCCATGTTGAGGAAGGCGGCGCGCGTGGCGTCGTCCCAGCGCGGGTTGGGCATGGGGTTGAAGCCCATCATCGGCACCTTGGTCATGCTCTCCACGCCGCCGGCGACGAAGGCCTCGCCCGCGCCGATGGCGATGGCGCCCGCCGCCATCTGCACCGCCTGCATGGAGGAGCCGCACCAGCGGTTCACCGTGGAGCCGCCCACGGTCTGCGGCAGGCCGGCGATGAGGCCGGCGCAGCGGGCGATGTTGAGGCCCTGCTCGCCTTCGGCGAAGGCGCAGCCGAGGATCACGTCCTCCAGGGCGGCGGGATCGATGCCGGAGCGGCCGACGACGGCGGCGATGACACCGGCGGCGAGATCGTCCGGCCGCACGCCGGCGAGCGCGCCCCTGGCGGCGGGTGAAAAGGGGCTGCGCGCGTAATCGACGATGAAGGCTTCGGCCATTGTCGTTCCTTCGCCGGCGGGGCACCGGCACGGGGTCGCGGGAGGCAATTCACAATAGGATCAATGGGATGGGAAATCCGCGCCGCCTGTCCCCGCCCGTGTGGCCGGGGCCCGCTTCCGCGTCCGCCTCCCTTGCCGCAGGCTTGTATCAAACGATCGATACATATTGCAACCCTGCCGCGGATACCGCAGCATGGCGGGCGCTCCCCTTTCCACGCGGCACGCGCCGCTCTAAGAGGGGCGCGGATGGCGGGCATGGCGGTTTCGTCCGGCCGGCCACGGGTTTCGGAGGCCGGCTTAAGGCCGCGCCTCAGGCATGGCAGGACGACGGGAATGGCGCGCAAGGCCGCCGCTAAGGGCGAGGTGATGCAGCGGCACGAGGTCGCCAGCGAGATCTTCAAGGGCGAGCTCAGCCCGCGTCACCGGGAAGTTCTGGAGGCCGCCGCCGCCCTGTTCGCCGAGCGGGGCTATGCCGGCACCTCGGTGCGCGACATCGGCGAGCGGGTCGGCCTGCTTGGCGGCTCGCTCTACCACTACATCAAGTCGAAGGAAGCGCTGTTCGTTAAGATCCACAACACCGCGCTGGAGGTGTCCGGAGCGCGCATCCGCGCCGCGGTCGAGGCGCAGAGCGATCCCTGGGCGCGGCTCGAGGCGGCGTGCGTGACCATGCTGGGGATCCAGCTCGATCCCCGCTCCATAACCATGCCCCTGATGCGCGACCTTCAGTCGGTGCCGCCCGAGGCCCGCGCCGAGCTGATCGTGAACCGCGACGCCTTCGAGAAGATCTTCGTGGACCTCATCGCCGACCTGCCCCTCGATCCGGCGATCGATCGCAATCTCTACCGCCTGCTGCTCTTCAC
>JAFIHR010000457.1 GCA_017849325.1 Xanthobacter autotrophicus
CCGCCAGTTCCACTGGACCAACAACGGCTACGCCAGCTACGACGACTTCCTCGCCGAGCTCGCCTCGCGCAAGCGCAAGGCGCTGAAGAAGGAGCGGCGCGAGGCGCTGGCCAGCGGCATCGAGATCGAATGGCTCACCGGCTCCGACATCACGGAAGCCGCGTGGGACGCCTTCTTCACGTTCTATCTCGACACCGGCTCGCGCAAATGGGGCACACCCTATCTCAACCGCGCCTTCTTCTCGCTGATGAGCGAGCGGCTGGCCGACCAGGTCCTCCTGGTGATGGCGAAGCGCAACGGGCGCTATGTGGCGGGCGCGCTCAACTTCATCGGCGCCGACACGCTCTATGGCCGCTATTGGGGCTGCCGCGAGGAGCACCCCTTCCTGCATTTCGAGATCTGCTACCACCAGGCCATCGATTTCGCCATCGACCGCAAGCTCAAGGTGGTGGAGGCCGGCGCCCAGGGCGAGCACAAGCTGGCGCGGGGCTACCTGCCCAAGCCCACCTATTCGGCCCATTTCATCGCCCACCAGGGCCTGAGCCAGGCGGTGGCGCAATATCTGGAGCGCGAGCGCGCCCATGTGGAGGAGGACGCCGCCGTCCTCACCGACCTCGGCCCGTTCCGCCGCACCGTCGAGGCGGAGCAGGACTGAAGCTGTGGCGCGGCCATTAAGCCACAGGTCGCGCAGGATTTTATAACCTTGCGACATCGGCGCATTGCGGCCCGAGGGGGCGGATCGCTATAGTCCCGCGCGCCAATCAGAGGTGAGCGATGACCTATTGTTGTGGAGTACTTGTCCGGGACGGTCTGGTGATGATCGCCGATACCCGGACCAATGCGGGGCTCGACAACATCTCCACCTATCGCAAGCTCCATGTGTTCGAGGAGCCGGGCCATTACGTCATGGCCATCGCCAGCGCCGGCAACCTCTCCATCTCCCAGTCCGTGGTCAGCCTCATGCGCGAGGGCGTGGAGGACCGCGAGGCCGGCGAGCGCCACCACCTCGCCGATTGCCGCACCATGTTCCAGGCCGCCCAGCTCGTCGGCCGGGCGATCCGCCAGGTGCAGCACGAAGCCAATATCGACCTCGAGCAGACCAACGTGAACTTCGAGGTGTCCTTCCTCCTCGGCGGGCAGATCTCCGGCGGGCCGGTGCGGCTGTTCATGGTCTACACCGCCGGCAACTTCATCGAATGCACGCCGGACACCCCGTTCCTGCAGATCGGCGAGCACAAGTACGGCAAGCCGGTGCTCGACCGCGCCGTGACCTATGAGATGGAGCTGCCCGACGCGCTGAAGACCAGCCTCATCTCCATGGATTCCACCATGCGCTCGAACCTCGGCGTGGGGCTGCCGATCGACGTCATGGTGCTCTATGCCGACAAGCTGCACACCGAGCTTGCCTACCGCATCGAGCCGGGCGAGCCCTATTTCCACGACCTGCGCGAGCGCTGGTCGGCGGCGCTCCGGGCGGCCCATGCGGCGATCCCCCGCCCGCCCTATCTGAAGGACGTGCGCAAGCTCGCCACCGAGAAGACCTGAGGCGGCTTTTCCGCAGAAGCGAACGAAAAAGGGCACCCCGAGGGGTGCCCTTTGCGTTTGCGCCGGCAGGCCCGCCCGTCCGGGCGGCGCGGTCAGGCGCTCTTCGGCGCCAGCTTGGCGGAGACGATCTTGTCGGGATCCTTGACCGGCTCGCCGCGCTTGATCTGGTCCACGTTCTCCATGCCGGAGATCACCTCGCCCCACACGGTGTACTGGCCGTCGAGGAAGCGGGCATCGGTGAAGCAGATGAAGAACTGGCTGTCGCCGGAGTTCGGGTCCTGGGCGCGGGCCATGGAGCAGGTGCCACGCACGTGGGGCTGCTTGTTGAACTCGGCGCGGAGCTTCTTGCCCGAGCCGCCCATGCCGGTGCCGGTGGGATCGCCGGTCTGCGCCATGAAGCCGTCGATCACCCGGTGGAACGGCACGCCGTCATAGAAGCCCTCGGCCACCAGCTCCTTGATGCGCGAGACATGGCCCGGCGCCAGATCGGGGCGGAAGGCGATGGTCACGGGGCCCTTGGTGGTCTCGAGGATGAGAACCTCGTCGCTCATGGTGAGTCCTTTCCAAAAATCACTGCCATCCTAGCGCCAAGGGTCGAGCCGGACATCCGGCCGGCCCTGCGGCGCGCGTCTCGTGCCGGCCTATTTGGCGTCGGCGGCGACCTGCATCTTCACGATGCGGTCGGGGTTGCTCACCGTGCCGTTGTTGGCCGCCGAGCCCTTCTTGATCTTGTCCACATACTCCATGCCCGAGACCACCTCGCCCACCACGGTGTACTGGCCGTTCAGGCTGGAGGCCTCATCGAACATGATGAAGAACTGCGAATTGGCGCTGTTGGGCGAGGCGGCGCGGGCCATGCCCACGATGCCGCGCTCGAACGGCACGTTGGAGAATTCCGCCGGCAGGTCGGCATATTTGGAGCCGCCGGTGCCGTTGCCGTACTGGCCGTCGCCGGTCTGGGCCATGAAGCCGGGAATCACCCGGTGGAACGGCACGCCGTTATAGAAGCCCTCGCGGGTGAGCGTCTTCAGGCGCTCGGCGTGCTTCGGCGCGAGATCGGGACGCAGCGCGATCACCACCCGGCCATAGGCCGTGTCGAGATAGAGCGTGTTCTGCGGGTCGGGCTTGCCGCCCGCCTGCGCAACCGCCGGCGCGGCGAACGCCACCGCGAGGGCGAGCGCGAGACCGGCGCAGGCACGGCCGATGACACCCATCATGAGCAATCTCCCTGAGTGTGGGCCCCGACCGGGGCCCGGAGGTGAACGGCGATCAGCCCTTGAACTTGTCCTTGAGCCGGCCGAGCACCGCGGGCGGCACGAAGGCGGACACATCCCCGCCCATGGAAGCGATCTGCCGCACGAGCGTGGCCGTGATGGGGCGCACCATGGGGGTCGCCGGCAGAAACACCGTCTGCAGGCGCGGCGACATGGTGCCGTTCATGCCCGCCATCTGCATTTCGTAATCGAGGTCGGTGCCGTCGCGCAGGCCGCGGATGTAGAGCGTGGCGCCCTCCCGCTCGGCGGTGTGGACGATCAGCCCCGAGAAGGTGATGGCGCGCAGCCGAACCCCGGCCTCGGCCGCCACGGGCGCGCACACCTCGTCGAGCATAGCGAGGCGCTCCTCCACCGGGAACAGCGGCGCCTTCCCGGGGTGGATGCCGATGGCGAGGATCAGTTCGTCCGCCAGCCGGCAGGCCGAGCGCACCACGTCCAGATGGCCGTTGGTCATGGGATCGAACGATCCCGCATAGATGGCGATGCGCCGGGGGGCGGGCGTGCTGGCGGGGCTGTCCATGGGGCGAGAGGGTTAGCCCAGGCCCGGCGCCGCATCAATGGCCGATCGCCCGCCTCGCGGGATAATTGCCCGCCTCCGCGCGCGGCGGCGCCCCGCCGCGCCTGCCTCAGCGCCGCCCCATGGCCAGCAGCACCACGGCCCCGCCGAACAGGATGCCGGCCGACACGCGATCCGCCAGCCGGCTGAAATGCCGCGACAGCGCCGCGCGCGCCCGGCCGGCGGCGAGCGCCCACAGCATGTCGCCGGACAGGGCGATGGCGGCGAAGATGGCCGCCAGCAGCGCGATCTCCGGCACCGGATTTTCCGGGTGGGTCACGAACTGCGGCAGGAAGGCCGCATGGAAAAGCAGGGTCTTGGGGTTGGCGAAGGCCACCGCGAGCCCGCGCGTGAAGGCCGCCCGCCGCGACGGCGCGGCCGCCGCTTCCTGCCCGCCCGCCGGCCCTTCCGCCCGCCCCGCGGCGCGCCACTGGCGCACCGCCAGCACCACGAGATAGGCCGCGCCGAGATAGCGCAGCAGGTCGAAATGCCGGGCGAAGGCCTCCACCACATAGGACAGCCCGGCCGCCACGCCGGCAAGCTGAAGCACCAGCCCGACGTTGACGCCCATGGCGGTGAGCATGCCGGCCCTGCTGCCATATTTCAGGCTGGTGCCGACGATGAGCGCCACGTTGGGGCCCGGCGTCGCCGTCAGCGCCACGCTGGCGGCGACGAACAGCGCGAGGCCCTCCGCCCCGATCACGACGCCTCGTCCTGCGGGCCGCCCTCGCCGGAATCACCCTCGCTGGGGCCGTCGCCCATGCCGGCCTCGTCCTCGGAGATGTGCTCCACCGAGACCACCCGCTCGCCGTCGGCGGTGTCGAAGACGATGACGCCCTGGCTCGCGCGCCCGACGATGCGGATGCCGTCCACCGGGCAGCGGATGAGCTGGCCGCCGTCGGTCACCAGCATGATCTGGTCCTGGTCCTCCACCGGGAAGGAGGCCACCAGCGGGCCGTTGCGCTCGTTCACCGCCATGGCGACGATGCCCTTGCCGCCGCGCCCGGTCACCCGGTACTCGAACGACGAGGTGCGCTTGCCGTAGCCATTTTCCGAGACGGTGAGGATGAACTGCTCCAGGGCGCTCATCTTCACGTAGCGCTCCTCGCCCAGCAGGCCTTCGCCGGCGGCGCCCTCCTCCACCTCGACGTCGGCCGCCTCGCCGGCCTCGCCCGCCACCGCCCGGCGGCGCCGGAGATAGGCGAGGCGTTCCTCGGCCGTCGCGTCCACATGATTGATGATGGCCATGGAGATGACGCGATCGGCACCCTCCAGCCGGATGCC
>JAFIHR010000458.1 GCA_017849325.1 Xanthobacter autotrophicus
GGCTTCATCGAAGGCCTCGCCAAGCGCGGCATTGACGGCCTGCTCGACCAGACAGCCGGGCGCCTCCGTGCGGTTGCCCATGGCCAGCAGCTCCGGCCTTCCGAGCGCGTCGTAAATGTCCCGAAGCGTGACCGTGGCGAGGTCGCAGCCGATCGTCCATCCGCCGCCATGGCCCTTTTCGGACCGGACGTAACCCCGGTCGCGCAGCCCCGCCATGATCCTGCGGATGACCACGGGATTGGTGCTCATGGCGCGGGCCAGCGCTTCGGATGTGATCGGAGCGGAGTGATCCGCCATGTGCAGCAGGACGTGAAGCACGCCCGACAGTCGGCTATCTCTTTTCATGTAACTTAATATGTTTCGTAAGCTTCCGGGTATCAAGGCCCAAAGCGAAAATTTTGCGCAGCCAGGGCGCAAACGCCGGCGGCTCTGGAACGGCCGGCGCCAAGCCTCAGATCCCGGTCTGCTCCGACCCTTGCCCCGTCTCCGACCGGCCGGGACACCGATGATGGCAGCGGGACGACGTCACCGTCGCGCCACGAGCAGAAAATGGCTTGTGCCCGATAGCCGCCCTTCAGCTTCGCGCCCCGATCTCGGTCACTGATCTGGCAACGGCTGCGTCGCAAAAGCGGACATCAGCGAGTTGGGGCACGTCGGCACCGTGCCAAGAACGGACATCGGGTTCTGGCAGGGAAGCTGACATTCAGCGGATGTCGAGTTGATTGAACGCTTCGAACTACGCGAGACGCACCTCGCCAGCGGATGCCCGGTTCCGACATTAGGATTTGCGTATGACGAGCAGCCAATGATTGCCGTCAGCGCATAGACAGTGCACCTGCAACCACCGTCTCCGGCGCGTAGCGCTGGATGAGATCACATTTCCATGGCGGCTGCGATCGTATCGAAGTCCGCCTGCGTGATTTCGAAGAAGCCTTGGCGCATCAGCCATCCCCAATTCGGGTTCTCCCGTGAGAAGGAAAGCTGGCCGAGCAAGGGAGCGATTGGCACTTCACTTGCGGGTCGGTAGTCGACATCTCGGCGCCAGGGATGGAACCCCGCCGACTGTGCAGCATGATAGGCTGTCCCCGGCCGCACCCGTCCGATTGCCGTGAAGGCGCGAATGCGCGCGCCTTCACCCATGCGTTCGCGTGGCGAATAATAAACCACGCCATCTCCAGCCGACAGCTTCCGGACCCGCGCTTCCCGGCCGTGACAGAACTGGCAAAACCCACCAGTCTCGGCAGCTTTGACATGCTCGCGGCTCGCGACACCGATCCAGTAGCGTGTCGTCATGCGGTATGAACCGTGATCGTGTAGCCAAACGGATCGCGGAACGCAAAATATCGCCCGAACGGGCCGTCTTTCGGCGGGAAGGCGATGGCTAATCCTGCCGCCTTCAACTCCTCATGCAGCGCATCGGCGTCATCGCAGCCGAACCACAGGGCAACGCCCCAGCCCAGCTTTCCTTGAGCCGATTCCAGATCCACCAGCGGCTTTCTGACCGCGAAGGGAGCGGGCTTGCTGTCGAAGACCACCGCATCGGGCGTCTGCTGCAGCACAGGCAGGCCCAGCCTGTCGCCATAGAAGGCTCTGGCTGTTTGAAGGTCTTCGGCCTGGATGCCGATGAAATCGGGACCGGTCAGTCGGGGCATGGTTGTCTCCTTGACATGGACTGATAACATCAGGCGCCTGATATAATGTAAGGTGGCTGACACTGCAATGACCAAGGACATGACCCCGCTGCTGGGATACCGGCTGAAGCTGGCACAGCACGCCCTGCACCGCCGCCTGGAGGCGGCGCTGAAACCGCTGGGGCTCAATCCTGCCCAATATGCGGTGCTGGCCGAGCTGAATGCGAGGCCGGACCAGACCAATGCCGACCTTGCCGAGCGGGCATTCATCACCCCGCAATCGATGCAGGGCGTTCTGGCGAAACTGGAAGACTCAAGGCTGGTGGAGCGGCGGCAGGATGTTCGTCACGGTCGTCGCCAGCTCGCACGTTTGACGCCCGAGGGGCATGTGAAGGCCGAAGCCGCGAATGCCGAAGTGATGCGGGTCGAGGAGGTTCTGGAGGCTGCGGTCCGACCGGACGCAATTCAAGATGCCCTTGATCTGATGGAGCGGCTCCACAGCGCCATGTGCAGATAGCGCCGGGAGCTGAACCAGACGATGCCTTCCCGCATCGAGTATTGTCGGTCATCCGATCAATGGCGTGACGCGACAGAGGGAACATCCGTGACGTTGCCCCGAACTTTTGCGTAGTCCATTCGCGATCTTTCGACGTCGTCGAATTCGCGACACTCACCGGGGGCGGCTGGTTCAACCATCGCCGGCAATGTTGGAGCCCGTCGGCAACATCGCGTCGGCCGAAGCCGAGGAACCGGGAACCGCCTGCCAGCGGATCAGTGCCTCGCGCCCCGCGGGCGTCAGGTCGTAGATGCCGCGATCCGCACGGGCGAACCAGCCATAGACATTGTCCAGGAGGATTTTTCCGGCGTTGGGCGCGAACGCACGAAGGTCGCGCGGGCGTTTGGGGGCCTCCACCATGGCCAGGGCACAGGCGAGCGCCTGCTGCCGATATGCGGTCATGATGGGGGTCCGAGACCCGCCCCCCACCGCCGGATCGCCCAGCCGGCGCCTGTGCTCATCCACGAGCCGCGACCTGCGGCGCGGATCCTTGCGCGGCATCGGAGCGGTGGGGCTGACGATGATCGTTACCTCGCCCGCGGGCGAGACGCCAAGCATCCCGAAGCCCAGGCGCCGACACAGGTTGCGGAAACGCGCGTCGCTTTCCCGTCCGTTTCCGCGCGCCGATGTGCGTGCTGCGAGCCAGACCTCGTCGCAGGCGGTGGCGCGGTCGACGGCCTGGAGGACGAGTTCCAGATTGAAGCTGAGCTTCAATTCCCCGATGACCACGATCGGCGGTCCGTCTCCTGCAAGCGCAACCAGGTCGCAGCCGCCGACCTCGCCTTTGACGGCAAAGCCGAGGCCTTCCAGAAACGCTTTCACGGGTGGGTAAAGGGATGTCTCCAGGATACGCTCTCCGTCATCAGGCCGGCCTGTGCCGGGCGGGGCCGGGAAGGCGGACCTCCGGATTGGTGGCGATCCAGATGATATGGCGTGCCCCCCGCCCTCCATTGGCCCGTACCCGAGCCTCTTCGACGCCAAACCCCGTCTTGCGAAGCCGCTGGGTGAAATCCCGGTCTGGTCTCGATGACCAGACGGCCAGCAGGCCGCCGGGCCTCAGCGCTGCCCTGGCCGCGCTGAGGCCGGCACTGTCATAAAGCCGGTCGTTGGCCGCGCGTGTCAGCCCTTCGGGGCCGTTGTCGACATCAAGCAGGATCGCGTCGAACGTCGTCTGGCCGGCATGGATCGGGGCGCCCACATCCTCCTCGCGGATGCTGACGCGCGGATCGCTCAGGCAACCCGCGAAGATCTCCGCCATGGGGCCGCGTGCCCACGCGACCACCGCCGGCACCAGTTCCGCCACGACGACACGGGCATCGGGCCCGAGTTCGGCGAGCGCCGCGCGAAGGGTAAAACCCATGCCTAGCCCCCCGATGAGCACATTTGGCTTGGGGTGGTCCCGAAGCCTGGCGCAGACCATCGTGGCGAGCGCCTCTTCCGACCCGCTGAGGCGGCTGTTCATCAGCTCGATGGAGCCTGCCATGATCGAGAATTCCGCGCCGCGCTGCATCAGGCGGAACTGGCCGCCGCCATCAGGCACTTGCGCGGTGTCGAGCTGCGACCAGGGGATCACGGGTCACTCTTCGGTTGAGGATCACGTTTTACGAGCCGCCGTATATAGGCCAAACCTCCGTCCCACCGCCACCGGCCAGCAGACGGCTACGTGCCGCCGCTCGCTGAGCAGGCTGGTGCCCCAATTTGAGGGTCAAGGCGAGTCAGAGGTCCGCCACGGACCGCTTTCGCCGTGCCCGACCGCGCCAAAAGCGGACGCCGTGCAGCCGCCACAAGGCGGACATTCTCGGCGAGCATTCCCGGTTTCGGAAACCAGGTCTCGGCCATGCGAAATATCCGATTTGAGATCGCCCCTATGCGCGCCAGGCTTTCATCCGCCA
This sequence comes from Xanthobacter autotrophicus, assembly GCA_017849325.1. Lineage (GTDB taxonomy): Bacteria > Pseudomonadota > Alphaproteobacteria > Rhizobiales > Xanthobacteraceae > Xanthobacter > Xanthobacter autotrophicus_B. The sequence continues at coordinate 4,080 of JAFIHR010000458.1, forward strand.
CGCTACTTCTTCGCGCGAAATTCGCGCGGCGCAAGGCCAGTCGCCTTTCGAAAAGCACGAGCGAAATTGGCGGAAGAGGAATATCCCAACTCTGCCGAAATATCGGTCACCGACCCGCTCGTGTGGTGCAACAGCTCGGTGGCGCGCTGAACTCTGACCGCAGTCGTGAGGCGACGAAAGTCAGTTCCAGCATTGTGCAACTCTCGCTGCAATGTTCGAACGCTGGTGTCTATCGATCGGGCGATATCGTCGATCGCCACGTCGCCGGCGAGAACCTGGGTACGGATCTGCTCGACCGCGACGCCGAGCAGGCTCTGCGGAGCGCCACCAGGCCGGTCCCGCGCCACATCCTCCAAGGTCACGATTGGCCGCGATGTGCGCTTCGAGCCCGCCATCAGGTAGCGTTGTTCGGCAACGACCGTCACCGCGGGCGCGTTGAAAAGCACCGGGCACTGAAACACGTCCTCGAAAAGAGCAGCCTGGCGCGGCGTTTCGATGTCGAGCTCAATGCGCAAGGGACGCCAGCTCTCGGGCAAATATGCCCTGAAGAGACTGAGCAACTCGCCGGCTGCGGCGCTGGCGACAGCGGCGTATTCTTTGGCGCCGGCCAGGGAAGATGCGTAACTATATCGGACTTCGCCGGCTACGGCCGTACTTGGCGGCATCCATGACGGGCGCAATCAGGAGTCCGAGATTGGGCTCGCCGGCTGTTTTTCCAATCGCATCGACGAAATCAACCACCCCCTGTTGCGGAATGAAGCAATTGCGGCCTTCGATCAGCTCGAAATCGAACCCGGCGGCACGATTGGCCCGCTGCAGCGCCTTTTCCCCGATTTCGTTTCGCACGAATGCGGGCAGGCCCTGCAGGACGTGACTGGAGATCACCGGGACTGCGGCCATGTGACGAGGATCCCTGAACATGCCGATGTGGCGCAGAATGAGTGGTTTCGGTATCGGCTGCCGCTTAGCGTGGCAACAGGGTGCTGCGGACTGGTCGTGAGAGATTTGCCCCCATACGCAGGGGGTGGTGTCCGTACATGGCGAATAAGCCCGCAAAGGGGACGCGAACGATGATCCGGCCAACCTTGATCGGCAGCCTTGCCTTGATTCTTGCGGCAGGCCCTGCCTTCTCTGAAGTTTCCACCGAAGCCGTCACATCGCTGGCGGCGCCCGGCACGATCGACACCCGTGCCGGAAAACTCGAATTTCGTGATGGGGTGCCGACGCAGGAAACCGCGCAGAAGGTCTACGACACACTGGACTTCACCCGTGCGCTCAACGTTTACAACAACAGTTTCCGAGGGGCGTCGGCGCTGGCCATTGTCAAGGGTTTCCAGGGGATCGGCGCCAATCCAGGCGACGTCGTCATCTTCTCCGGGCTGATGGATTCGAATTCGCTGTTCCTGACCGCGAATGCCGACACGGTCTACTACCTCACCGGTCTCGACCTCAGCAAAGGCCCCATGGTGATCGAGCAGCCGTCGGGCGGCATCGGTACGATCAATGACATGTGGTTCTCCTGGATCATCGACATCGGCGCGCCGGGACCGGATCGCGGGCTCGGCGGAAAGTACCTGATCGTCGGACCCGACTATAAGGGACCGCTGCCGGAGGGCGGTTACTTCGTCGCCCATTCGAAGACGAACTTCGCGCTCTATGCCGCGCGCGCCAATCTGGTCGGCAATGATCCGAAGCCGGCTGTCGAGAACATCAAGCACAGCATGAAGGTCTATCCCTATCGGCCGGGCGCGTTCGGTTCCAGCATTGCCCAGGCCCTCGACGGGTCGGTGCGGATCGCAGGCGAGCCGAAGATTCCCGAGACGAAGTTCATCGAGGGCACGGGGCGTTCGTTCAACACCATCCCACCCAGTGACGACCGCTTTTTCGAGCTGATCAACGAGAACGTCCAGAACCAGCCCGCCACGAGCTACGACGTGGAGCTGGCCGGCCAGCTCGCCGCGATCGGGATCGTGCATGGCAAGGCATTCAAGCCCGACGAGCGGATGAAGAAGATACTCACCGATGCCGCCGCGGTCGGGCAGGCGACGGGCCGGGCGCTCAACTGGCGCTTCGCGATGAAGCATCCGGAATGGGCCTATTACGAGGGCTCGCACTGGGGCAACATGCTGTGGGAAGGCGGTGCCTTCTTCGAGACGCCGCCGCCGGTGTTCGAAGCCGGCATGTTCAAGCCGCTGCCACCGACCGGGGCCCGAACCCTCGATTCACGCGCGGCCTTCTACTACGGCTATACGCTGGACTCGCCGGGCATGATCATGCGCATCCCCGGTGTCGGCTCGCAATATCTGATGGGCTTCCTTGATTCCGAAGGAAAGCTCTTCGACGGCGCGAGGACCTACAAGGTAATCTTGCCTAAGAATATTCCGGCGGCGGCGTTCTGGTCTTTCACGCTCTACGACAACCAGACGCGCTCGATGCTGCAAACCCCGCAGAAATACCCGCGCGCCGGCAGCCAGAGCTACCCCTCGCCGGCGGCCGAAGCGGCCAGAGATGGGTCCACCACAGTCTATTTCGGCCCCACCCAGCCGAAGGGGGTCGCGCGCGGCAACTGGATCCAGACCGATCCCAAGAAAGGCTGGTTCACGATCCTTCGCCTCTACAGCCCGCTCCCGTCGTTCTTCGACAAGAGCTGGCGCCCGAGCGAGATAGAACCGGTCGAGTGATCTGGCGGGCGGTGGCATGCATCTACGAGAGAACCTTCATGCCGCTCCGCGAAGACGGGGGCATTCTTGCCCCCGTCGTGATTATACGACTTTCTTGATGAGCGGCGGCTGCCATGTGCCGTCGAGAATGCCCTGCTTGCCCCAGTAGGCACGGATGTAGAGCGAGAAGTGCCCATCTGGCGCCGGAAGCCAGTTGGCCTCCTTATCCGCGCCCGGGATTTCGCACCCGCGTAGAGCGTGAGCGAGCCGTCGGCGTTGCGCTTCAGCGTCTTGTTTTTGGTGCCCATGTCCGGACGAACTGGCACGCGCGTTTCGACAGTGTCCAAGGCCCAATGCGGGTCATCAGATCTCGGTCTGTTCTGCCAGGGTCAAGGCGTCGTCGACCTCAAAGCTATCCCCTTGCGTCCGATCCGACGGAAGGCGCAAACGCCAGCACGAGCAGCGCCGACAGGAGAGCGAGCCCGGCGCCTGTGATGAACGTCGCGGGCGCGCCGAGGCTTTCCCAAAGTGCGCCAGCCAAGAGGCTCGCGACCAGCACCGCGACGCCGGTGGCAAGATTGAACAGGCCGAAGGCGGACCCGCGCAGATGCTTAGGGGCGTGTTGCGCCACGAGCTTGGCGAGAAGCCCTTGGGTGAGCGCCATGTGCGCGCCCCACAGGGCGATACCAAACAGCGCGGCGCCAAGGCCAGGGACGAAGGCAAGCACCATGTCTGCGCTGAACAGGAAGCTCAGGCCCGCGAGGAACAGCCATGTCGCCGGCGCGCGGTCGGCCCAGACGCCCGCAGGATAGGCGCCGATGGAATAGACGATATTCATGGTCACCAGCACCAAAGGCGCCAGCGCCAAAGGCAGGCCCGCATCATGAGCTTTCAGCACGAGAAAGGCTTCGCTGAAGCGCGCCAGAGTGAAAACGACACCGATGATCACCACGGCCCAGAAGCCGCGGCCCAATTGGGAGAGGTCGGAAAGCTGCAACACCGGGCGCGTTGCGGGGTGCTCCGCGCGCCCCGCCTGGTCTTCCACCCCGAAGACCACCAGCAGAACCGCCAAAGCGCCGGGCACGAGCGCAAACCAGAAAACGGTGCGCATGTCGTCGGCGAACACAGCCATCAGCGCCATTGCGATGAGTGGCCCGGCGAAGGCTCCCACCGTGTCGAGGGCCTGCCTCAGGCCATAGGCCCGGCCGCGCAGGAAAGGCGGAGTCACATCGGCCACCAGCGCATCGCGCGGCGCCCCGCGCAGGCCCTTGCCGACCCGGTCGGCAAAGCGGGCCGCCAGCACCACGCCCGGCGCTCCCGCAATGGCAAAGACCGGCTTTGACAGGGTTCCCAGACCATAGCCAAGAAGAATCAGAGGCTTGCGCCGGCCAATTCGATCCGAGATAACGCCGGAGAATACCTTTGCGATGGCGGCTGTGGCCTCGCCGACTCCTTCGACGATGCCGACCATCACGACGCTGGCGCCCAGGGTGCTGGTCAGGAAGAGCGGAAGGAGCCCATGGATCATCTCGGAAGAGATGTCCATGAACAGGCTCACGAAGCCGAGGGCCCAAACGGTCCTTGGGATCACAGGGCGCGGACTTGCCGAATCCGGATCACGTTCCAGCTGCGTCCTCTCCACGTCCGGCATCACCCTCCGCGTGCATCCTCGCTGTGTCTTTTGGTCTGGGGCCGATTGGATCAGGCCCTCGCCGCGGCAGCAACGATCACTTTCAAACAAAATGCGCGAAGCGCGGACGGCGGAAGTCCATAAGCCTCGTCATACCGCAACCGACGTGAAGCGGCGGGTCTGTCGCATGCGGCACAGGTTGGCGCGCCTTTGAAGGCCATAGCCAACGCAGCCGAGACGGAGCTCCGCCGACCGACCTCCCTGCTCCTGAGGGCAGGGCCCTTCCCTCCAGGCTGTCGGCTTCGCGGGGCGAGCTTACGGATTTGTAAGCCACCGGACAGCTGGCCGCGAGGTTTCCCAGCCAAAAGCAAGCGCGAGCCCGACGTCGCGGGTGCGAAGCCGGATCCTGGCGCTCCGTGGGAAGCGCGGGTCTTGTCAATTCGAGAAAGGCGGGTGGGAGACGCCACCCGAAGCACCGCCATGGATACACTTGCGCTCGATGCGGCGCCCCCAGTCGCAGACCGCCGATCCCCGCACCCCAACCGGGTCCCCGAGGTGACGGCCGATTTCTGGCTCGTGAAGCTGCTGGCCGTGACCGTGGGCGAGACGGCAGCCGATTATCTGAACATGAATCTCGGCCTGGGCCTGTCCGCGACCTCGGTCATCATGGGCGGGTTCCTCATCGCCGCTCTGGTTCTCCAGTTCGCGCAGCGCAAATACGTGCCGTGGGTCTATTGGCTCACCGTGGTGCTCGTCAGCGTCGTCGGCACGCTGATCACCGATAATCTCGTGGACAATCTCGGCGTCAGCCTGGAGGCAGCCACGATCGGATTTGCCGTCGCGCTCGCCGTGACATTCTCCCTCTGGTCCCTCGTCGAGGGAACGCTCTCGATTCACACGATCTGTACGTTCCGCCGCGAGGCATTCTACTGGCTAGCGATTCTGTTCACCTTCGCTCTCGGCACGGCGGCCGGAGATCTCGCGGCGGAAGGGCTGGGGCTCGGCTACCTGTCGGCGGGATTGGCCTACACGGCGGTGATCGGCGTCATCGCGTTCGCCTATTTCGTCTTCAAGGCCAATGGCATCCTCGCCTTCTGGCTGGCCTACATCTTCACCCGGCCCATGGGTGCCTCCTTCGGTGACCTCGTCTCCCAGCCGGCCGATGCCGGAGGACTGGGCCTCGGCACGACCCTGACGAGCCTCGTCTTCCTCGCCTGCATCGCCGCGGTGATCGCCTTCATGACGCTGACCCGGAAGGGCGAGGAGGCCGGCGGCCTCCAGGATGCGGATCGCTGAAGCCGCTCGCCCACCACGCCCGACAATGCCTCCCCCTCAACCCGATCGGATCATCCCATGCGACCCTGTCTGCCCCCGGAAACCGCTGCCACCGGTGAGACCGGGACCCTCGCGCCGGCCGTCAACAAGATCGCGGAAGTCACCGCCGCCTTCTGGCTCATGAAAATCATCGCCACTACCTTGGGGGAGACGGCGGGCGACTTCATCGCCCAAACCCTCGATCTCGGCTATGTCGTGGGTCTCGGCATCACCGGCGCCCTGCTGGTGGCGGTCATCTTCTTCCAGGTGCGGGCGAGATCCTTTCATCCCGCATTGTTCTGGGCGGCCATCGTCGCCACCACGACCGCGGGCACCGAAATCTCCGACATGATGGACCGCACCCTGGGCCTCGGCTATGCCAGCGGCTCCCTGGTCCTGACCGCCGGCCTGCTGGCGACCCTCGCGGTCTGGTACAAGCGTGACGGCAATCTCAGCGTCGATCCGATCACCCGCACGGACGCGGAGATCACCTTCTGGATTGCCGTGGTCTTCTCCAACAGCCTGGGCACCGCCTTCGGTGATTTCCTGGTGGACAATCTCGGCCTTGGATACATGATCGCCAGCGCGATCTGCACCGCCATCATCGGCGCGGTTCTGATCCTGCACTACACGCGGGCCATGAACGAGATTGCTCTGTTCTGGATCGCCTTCATCTTCACTCGGCCGTTCGGCGCCACCTTCGGCGACTTCCTGACCAAGCCCCACGCCAATGGAGGCCTCGATCTCGGCACCTACAATGCCGCCCTCGTGTGCGTTCTGCTGATGGCGGGCATCGTCGGCGCGACGCTGTGGCGAGAGAAGCGCCAGCGCGCCGCCGCGATCAGGCGGGACCCGGCGAGGGAGCGGGCCTGAGGGGTGCCGAGCCAGGTCTCGGCAGCATCCTTCGATCGGCATAGGATGCGCGACTGCATCGGAGACGGCCATTGCGCATTCTGCTCGTGGAGGACGATCTCAAGACCGCCGATTACGTGCGGCAGGGCTTCGAGGAGGCCGGCCATGTCTGCGACGTGATCGAGAACGGCGCGGACGGCCTCTTTCAGGCCACCTGCGAAACCTATGACGTGATCGTTGCCGATCGCATGCTGCCGAAGCTCGACGGCCTCGCCATGGTCAAGGCGCTGCGGGCCGCCGGCAACCGCACGCCGGTGATCTTCCTCACCTCCGTCGGCGGCGTCGACGATCGCGTGGAAGGCCTGGAATCGGGGGGCGACGATTACCTGCTCAAGCCTTTTGCCTTTTCCGAGCTGGCCGCGCGGGTTGCCGCCCTCGCGCGCCGCCCCGCCCTGCAAGCGGAACAAACGCGCCTCAAGGTCCATGATCTCGAACTGGATCTCATCAGGCGCCGGGTAACCCGCGCGGGCCAAGAGATCAGCCTCCAGCCGCGGGAGTTTGCGCTCTTGGAGACGCTGATGCGCGCGCAGGGGCGGGTGCTCACCCGCACAATGCTTCTGGAGAAGGTCTGGAACTTCCAGTTCGACCCCGAGACGAGCGTCATCGAGACCCATATCAGCCGCTTGCGGGCCAAGATCGACAAGCCGTTCGACATTCAGCTCCTGCGCACCGTGCGCAACACCGGCTATCTCATCGATGGCCCGCGTTGAACTGTTCAGAAGCAGCGGCTTCCGGACCGCCGTGTTCTTCCTGCTCTTGTTCTTGGGGGCGGCGGCCGTAGCCGGAACGGCAGCCTACGTGATCATCCGCCAGGAACTCGTCCATCGCCACTGGCGCGCGGTAGACCAGGACTTCGCCTTCTTCGCGGATCTCTATCAGGCGAGCGGTGAAGAAGATCTCGTCCATACCCTTGAGACCCATGCCCGATCGGTGCGCGCGAAGGACCGGATCTACGTCCTGCGCGGGCCGGACGGCAAACTGCTCGCCGGCAACGTGGCCTTCGAGGGGGCCCTGCCGCTGCGTGGCGAAATGAGCGGCAAGGCCTTCGGCATTTCCGTGGACTACGACTATTTCGTCCGCACCGGAAAGCTGGGCGAGCTGAGCCTGCTGGTGGGCCGCAGCGCCGAGGATCTGAGCGAGATCGAGGAGGTCTTCCTCAAAGGGGCATTGTGGGCGGGGCTCGTGCTGGCCGCCATCTCGCTGGCGGGCGGCGTCGCGCTTTCCCACCGCATGAACTTGCGTATTGCGCAGATCGAGCACGCTTTGGAGAAGATCGCCCAAGGCCGCTTCGACGTGCCCATACCCAAGAGCGGCAGGGGCGACGACATCGATCGCATCGCGCGGCTCATTGATGGCGCAGTGAAGCGGCTCGGCGATACGGTGGAGGCCAACCGGCAGATCTCCTCGGATATCGCCCACGACCTCAGGACGCCCATGAGCCGACTTCGGATCAGCGTGGAGAAGGCATTGGATCTCGACACGACGGGCGCTTCCGCGAGGGCCGAGCTGGAGGAGATCGACACGGAGAGCCGCACTATCCTGGCAACCTTCGACGCCCTTCTGCGGATCGCGCAGATCGAAGCGGGCGCCCGCAAGGCGCGGTTCTCGCAGGTGGACGTGGCCGGCGCCCTTTCCGACCTGGCCGAATTCTACGCGACCCATGCGGAGGAGATGGGCGGATCCCTCAAGATGACTATCGACCCGGACGTCCCGGCCATCCACGGCGACCGAGAGCTCCTGATCCAGTTGTTCGCCAACCTGATCGAGAACACCCTCAAGCACGCGGGTCCGCGGCCGCGGATCGATTGCAAGGTCACGTCCGAGGGCGGCGCTGTGATTGTGCGCGTGTGCGACGATGGATCCGGCATTCCAGCCGAAGAGCGCGACAAGGTCCTGCGGCGCCTCTATCGGCTAGAGAGGAGCCGGACCACCCCGGGAACGGGCCTCGGCCTGAGCATGGTGAAGGCTATTGCCGATCTCCACGGCGCGCACCTGGCGCTGAGCGACAACCAGCCTGGGCTCCGCGTGCAGGTGAGCTTTCCGACCCGTGAGGTAGCGCCAGGCGAATAGGAGAATATTTCTGCTGGTCTTCGAGCCTTGTGCCGGCCGGGATGATCTCATCGCCACAGCGCAAGCCCCCGCACTGGCAGGAGAGCGCATTACTAACGGGCCAGGAGCGGACGGGTGCGTGCTCTCATTGCCCTGTCCGTCTCCGAACGGCGGACGGCGTCGTGCTCGTCCGCCAAACGAGCGGGTGACGTGATCCGGATCGCGCCCAGCCGAGTTCTGACGCCAGTCCGGAGAGGCGCAGATACCTGAGGTCGAGCCCATTGGTGCCCTGCTGTCTCGCCACTCCGTTGCCGAGGTGATCCATTGCACGTGAGAAAGGATCGAGCGTGTCCCGTGCCGATACTACGGAGCGCCTACCGGACTCATGAATTGGCCCGCTTGAGGCGCTCGCCGGGCGCCAGCACTTCGCCGCGGAAACTCGCCACGCCAAATTCCAGGCTTTGCGCGATCATCTGCGCCTTGCTGATGAACAGGTCGGCGGCCGCAGGCGGACAGACCTCCCGCGCCGTCTCCTCGAACAGTGCGAGCCAACGGTCGAAATGGTCACCATCGACGGGCAGGCTCGCATGCGCCGGCATCGGGCGGCCGTGATAGCGTCCGCTCATCAGCGCGACCGACGACCAAAAGGCGCGCATGCGCTTAATGTGTGAGTCCCAGTCGGAGATGCGCGCGACAAAGATGGGCCCCAGAACCACATCCATCCGGATACGGTCATAGAAGGCGTGGACAAGTCGCCCGATCATCGCCTCGTCGAGGCCAGTGCGGGCGCCGACATCCGCGGCAAAGGCCTGCCGCCGTTCGGATCCCGTTAGCCCAGGCACCTCGACTGCTCTGTCGTTCCGCATTGGATAGCCCACCGACGAATTGGTATTTACATTGCTATTTCATTGCATCGATAATTGGTATTTACAATGCTGATTGCCGCAACCCTTCGCCGCACGGCGCGCGCTGAAGGCCAAGACGCGACGGCGAGGGACGAGGCGTCATAGCCACCACTGTTCGATCTCGCTTCGAGGCCTAGGCTTGTTTGACGAGGACCACAGCCCTCCATGCGACTGACAGCCTTCACCGATTATGGCCTCAGAGCCCTGATGTGGCTGGCCGCCCAGCCCGACCGACTGGTGACCACCGACGAGATCGCCCAAGGGCATGGCATCTCACGCCATCACCTCGTGAAGGTCGTCCGGGAACTGGCCGAGGCAGGCCTCGTTCTCACCCAACGCGGTGGGGGCGGCGGCATGAGGCTGGCGCGCCCAGCCCATGAGATCACGATCGGCGAGGTGGTGCGCCGCCTGGAGGCGCGCCATGCGCTCGTCGAGTGCTTCCAGGCCGATGGCGGCGAATGCATCCTTGACCCCGGCTGCCGACTGAAGAGCCGGCTGAAGCGTGCCAGTGAGGCTTTCCTCTCAGATCTAGACCGCTCGACGCTCGCAGACTGTGCTGGCCCGCTGGTGCCTGGGCTCGCGCATGCGGCGATGCGACCACAGGACACCAATGTTACGGAGAATTCCTGATGCGCACTCGCCCAGATGTCATAACGGACCTGAGAGTTGGAAAGCGTGTCGTCCATCTCGACGAGCACGGCTTCCTGATCGATCCCGAGGAATGGGATACTGACATCGCCGAGGCCCTTGCAACCCGCCAGGACATCAGGCTCACCGACGATCATTGGGACGTCATCTCGTTCATGCGCGAATTCCTCACGGAGCATGGCGTGGCGGCCGACGCGCGCTTTGTCATGCGCTTCCTCAATGATCGCGCGGCCGCACGCGGCAAGTCGGGTCGGGGTCTCTTGTTCGAACTCTTTCCCTACGGCTATGTCGGGCAGGCATGCCGGATCAGCGGCATGCGCCAGCCCCGCGCGTGGAGCACAGGCTGAAGCCGGAGGCGATTTACGGCCCCATTCTTGGCCATTTCCCCGACCGCCAGTGCGCAGAGCTTTCATGCCCGCCAAGAGCCGAGCTTGTTGCAAGCCGCCCGAGGCCACGTCCTTCGTGATCGCGAGCCCCTTGACCTGCGGACGCGGCGCGCTCGATGTTAACCGCGGCTACCCCGCGAACCTGCCCTACCATGCAAGACATACTGAGCGATATCTTCGACACGATCCGGCTGCGCGGCACGCTCTATTTCCGCACGGACTATGCGCCGCCATGGGCCGTGACCGTGCCAGCTAACGACGAGACCGCGCGCTTCCATCTCATCGTGCAGGGCCGCTGCCACGTCGCGCTCACCGACGGGCCGAGCGCCGATCTCGGGCCCGGCGATCTTGTCCTCATCACCCGCGGGCGCGAGCATACCCTCTCCGACGAGGCCGGCCGCCAGCCCGCGCCCCTTGAGGAGATCGTCAGGATCACAGGCTATGACGGCAAGGGCGTGTTTGCGGTCGGGACCGCTGCGCCCGGCGCAGCCACGCAGATGGTGTGCGGTCACTTGAGCTTCACGCGCGGCGCAGACCACCCTCTCCTGCGAGCATTGCCGCCCTTGATGGTGCTGCGGCCGGCCGACCGCACGCGCCATCCCTTGCTCGACGAGACGTTGCGGCTTGTCGCACGGCGCGCTTTTACCGATACCCTGGGAGCTGCCGCATCGATCTCCCGCCTGTCGGAGGTGTTCTTTATCGAGGCCGTGCGTGTGGCCATTGGCGAAAGTCCCGAACTGGCGGGCGTGATCACAGCCATGACGGACACTCAGATCGGCAAGGTTCTCGGCCGCATTCATGAGGCGCCGGCGGAGCTCTGGACCGTCGAGACGTTGGCGCAGGTGGCGGGTATGTCGCGCAGCCGGTTCGCTGAGCGCTTCACCGGCCTCCTGGGGATCGCACCTATGGCCTATGTGGTCGAATGGCGGCTTCAGAAAGCCCTGGCACGCCTGTCGGAAAGCGATGCCAATGTGAAGAGCGTCGCCGCCGAGGTCGGCTACAAATCGGCGGCCGCCTTCACCCGCGCCTTTGCCAGCCGGTTCGGCATGACCCCGAGCGAAGTCAGCGCATAAGAACGGCTCCGTTCCCGTTGGGTCGCCGAGGCGGTTTGATTGGGGCCATCAGGCCGTCCGCGTTCGACAAGCCAGGATTCGTGCCCGAGCATATTCTGCCGAGGCGACGCCCAGCCTCATCCCGATGGCAGCCCACGCCCCAATCAAATGAGCTGGAGGGGCTGACCACGTGTGAGGCGAAGCGTTTCTTTGCCCGCGGGCCTGCCAGGACCGGGTTGCGGCGCGCCTATTCGGCCATTTATTTGCGGATCGTCCCAAACATTATGCCAAAAACCCGCCTCTCATTGGCGTGAATTGATACATCATCCCATATCAGGCGACATCTCTCCGTCAGCAACCGCCAATGGAGACATCAAAATGCAGCGCATTCCAGCCATTGATCCCGGCAAGGCGACGGGAGAGGTCAGGGCCACCTTGGACGTGGTCAAGTCCAAACTCGGTGGCGTTCCGAACCTCTTCACCACCATGGCCGTGGCTCCCTCGGTCCTCAACGCCTACCTCGCCTTCTCCGATGCCGTCGGCAAGGGATGTCTGTCGGTCAAGGTGCGCGAGCAGATCGCCCTCGTCACGGCCAATACCAACGGCTGCGATTATTGCGCGTCGGCCCATCAGGCCCTCGGCAAGATGGCCGGACTTTCGGCCGAGGAGATCGAAAAGGCGCTCGACGGGCAAGCTGGCGATGCCAAGACCGCGGCCGCGCTTTCTTTCGCCCAGACTGTGCTGGCCGAGCGCGGCCACGTTTCCGACACCGTGCTCGCGTCTGCGCGCGAAGTCGGCTTCTCCGACACGGAGATCCTCGAGGTCGTCGCCAATGTGGTGCTCAACATCTTCACCAATTACTTCAACAACGTCGCCGGCACCGAGGTCGACTTCCCGCGCGTGACGACGCGCCGGGCGGCCTGACCGGGTCCCTCTGATATCCGGGGACGACGGGCCATGGCCAGACCTGCATAGTGGCTGGCCATGGTGGCCCTTCTCCTGTTTCAGGTGGTGGCCGTCGAAGCCGAAGTTGCCGCGAGTCCGTCGATGGACACCGAGCCGCCATCAAAGGTGCCGAGCCCCAATCGCCGCAGGATTGGGCTAGCATCCGGAATTTCGCCGCGCTCAGCGAAAATCCTCGCCGAGTCAGCGTGTAAGGAGGGCGCTCTAGGGTAGGCATTTCCTATACGCTTAGATCTGCGTCGAAAATAATCCAACTGAGATACATCACGTCGGAATGGGTCTGTCCTCTGCCTCATGCGGCCTGGTGGCGATAAACTGCAGACCGCTTCACCGAGCCACGGCGACAGAGACCCGTGCGCGGCCCGATCGACAGCCTGAAGGGCTGGAGGCAGGCGGCCTCAATCGTGTGCGACGTCTTTCATCACCTGCTTCCGCAAGGCCTTCAGCTCCTCAAAGCGTGCGGTGATGTCGCGGATCGTCGCCACCATGCCAGCCACGCGCCCCTCGGGATTTTTGAGGAGCACGATGGTGAACTCGAGCGAGATGCGCTTGCCGTCCTTGCGCAGGCCGGGCACGGCGAGCATGTCCCCGGCGCCATAGCGGCTTTGCCCCGATGCCACGGTCTCGCGATATCCCTGCCAATGCCGCGCGCGGAAGGGCTCGGGAATGATGATGTCCAGCGACTGGCCGAGCGCCTCCTGCTCGGTGAAGCCGAAGATGCGCTCTGCTCCGGCGCCCCACGCCACGATCGCGCCATCCGCATCGCTGGCGACTACCGCGTCTGCTGCGCTGTCGAGCAACGCCCCGCCCATCTGGTTCCGTGTCAGGGTCCCGATCACGCGCGTATGCCGCTCCGCCACCGGCTGCGCGGCGGGCGCGGCGGGCGCATATGGTGCCTCGACGCTCTCCTCTTCGCCAAGAACGTCGGTGATCGGCCCGAAGAACTCATAGTGGAGACGTCCCACAGGAACGCCGCGCCGATGAAGGCCCTGCACCATGTCCCGGATAAAGCCGAGGGGACCGCAGACGAAATATTCGGCGTGCCCCACGGGCGCGTACGTCGCCAGCCAGTCCACTGTCAGGCGGCCGCGGAAATCGTAGTCCCGTCCCGCCTCATCCTGATCGCGCGGCCGGGAATAGAAGGTTGTCGTCGTCACCTCTCCGGCCTGTTGGGCGAGTTCGCGCACGTGATCTCGGAAGGCGTGGGTGGCGCCATTCCGCGTGCAGTGGACGTAGCGAACCTGTGCTCGGACATCGCTGCGGACGATTTCCTCCAGCAGGGCCACCATGGGTGTCAGGCCGACGCCAGCGCTCACCAGCACGATGGGCCGATCCGCCTGCTCGGGCAGGACGAACGCGCCGCTGGGCGGCGCCACATCCAACGACATCCCCGCGACAGCTTCGTCGTGGAGCCATCGGGAGACGATGCCGTTCGCCTCACGCTTGACGGAGATACGATAGGTTTCGCCGTTAGGCGCCGTGGACACCGTATAGTTCCGCTTCTGCCGCCCCCGCGCAGGGATGTCCGCGAACAGCGTGAGGTGTTGGCCCGCCCTGTAGCGGGGCAACGGCGCGCCATCCAACGGACGCAGAATGAACGACGTGATGATGTCGCTCTCGCGGCGACGGTCCTCGACCACGAACGGCCGTGGCCCGCGAGGGGCAGCATGCCCTGGCTCCGCGTCTCCTGCGGTGACAGTGCTTCTCATCATGATGGACTCCCGACATAATCATGCATATAATATACATGTTTTATGAAAGGGAAAGGCGCCGCTTTGATGTATCTGATTTTGCGGCTCATGTGACGGCTTCTGTGCGGGGGAGCCGACACCGAACCAAATATCCGCTCAACACATCGTTTGGACCCGCAGATGAGCGCCTCACAATCATTGGCACTCGTGGCCATTTTACTCGCGACAATCATGCTGTCGGCAGCGAGTATAACCGTTGTTACCCAATGGACCCCGGGCACAGGCACGGAAACACTGGTGGAGGCAAACTTGGGCATGGGCGTCCTGTGCGCAGCCACCGCCTTCGCCACGACACGGCACAGCTTGCTCGTGGGTGTTGCGGCCCTGGTGGTCGGGTTTCTGGGACACGCCACGTTCGGCGGTGCGTTCGCGCACAAGCGAGCAGTTATCTGGCTCTCCGCTCCGCTTTTCTTTGTCTATCTCGCATACGCCCGCTTCTGACCATCCTCGACGCGAAGCCATCGGAGCTGCTCTTGCCAGTCTTTGCGCGCCTGCGACTGTTTCGACCGATCCTCGCCGGGGCGACGGCTCAGGACCGCGGGCTTGCCTGCCTCGGAGCCCTGCTGGGCATCGGCCTGTCTGCTCTGATCGGGGGGCTGGCCGCAGCCGATATGAGCCATCTGATGTGGATCGTGCCACCCATGGGCGCTTCCGCCGTGCTGCTTTTCGCGGTGCCCGCAAGCCCCATGGCGCAACCGTGGGCCACCATCGGTGGCAACGTGGTGTCGAGCTTGATCGGCGTGTTGGTCGCCCACAACATGCCCCTCTCAGCTTGGTCCGCGGGCATAGTCGTCGCATCCGCCATTGGCGCGATGTCGCTGCTGCGTTGCCTGCACCCACCGGGAGGCGCTGCGGCACTGGTCGGCTTGTTCGCGGGGCATTCGTCGAGCCTGCTCTTCCCAATCTTTCCGGTGGGCCTTAACGCCGTCGTGCTCGTCGCCAGTGCCTGGCTCTACCACCGGCTGTCAGGCCACACCTATCCGCACGTTGCCAATCCGGCGGCGGACAGGCGGGACACCCCCTGGACCTTCAACAGGACGGACATGGCTGTGGCATTGGAGGAGATCGGCGAGACGTTCGACATCGATGCAGGGGACCTAGAGAATTTGGTTCGGAAAATTGAGGAGCGCGCGCTCGCGCGGACCTATCATGAGTTGAGCTGCACCGACCTGATGACAGTGGGGATCATCTCGGTCAAGGATACCTCCTTTCCCAACGAGGCAAGGGAATTGCTGGTGGCGCACGACGTCCGGCGCCTGGCGGTGGTCGATCGAAACGGGTGCATCGCGGGAGTGGTTGGCCTGCGCGAACTCGTGCGGCACGCCGCACATGTTGCGGAGATCATGTCGGAAGCCTCGACCGCGTCGCCCAACTTGCCGGCCATCGAGCTCTTGGAGAGGTTCGCACGGGATCGCGTTCACGCCGTTTTCGTGGTCGACGAGATGCAGCGACCCGTCGGCGTGGTGACCGAAGCCGATTGGCTCGCCGTGCTCACCCGCGGCCTGAATTAGTCCGTGTCGGGAACAACGAGAATCCAAACTGAGCCCCCTTTTAAAAGGCCCGCGCAAGATGCATCTGGAGGGTGGCGCCAAAAAGAGCGACCTTGGCGGATTGACTGACGGAAACCCCACATGCGCCTCACGCGCTACACAGACTATGCAATGCGCGTACTGCTGTTCCTCGGCTCGCGCCCCGACCAATTGTGCTCCATCGCTGAGATCGCGCGGTCCTACGGCATCTCGCAAAACCACCTGATGAAGGTCGTAAACGATCTCGTGAATGCCGGCTATCTTCATAGCGTACGTGGGCGTTCGGGGGGTATCCGGCTCTCGCGGCCACCGGGCGAGATTAATATCGGCGCGCTCGTTCGCCATACCGAAGATGATTTCGATCTGGTGGGCTGCGGCTCCTGCATCATCGCCCCGGCGTGCGGGCTGACCTGCGTTTTCGACGAGGCTCTTCACTCGTTCCTGTCCGTGCTTGATCGTTATTCGCTGGCGGACGTACTGAACAAGCGCGGAGATTTGAGGCCCCTGCTCAAGGCATCCTAGGTGTTTAGTCCCGCACCCTGACAGCGTAGGTCGATCGCCATCTGAAAGGGACGCGTTAGGGGCCCGCGGGAGGGCCGCGACCACGCATGTTCTGCAAGCAGGGCTATGGTGATCGAAGGCTCCGGCCGGGGAGTTCGTGCGGCTCTACGGGATCAACAATAGGGCCACAAAGGAAGCGGCGCTCTCGCCCTAGAATCATTGATGAGCCGATAGGCCCGAAGGGGAGGCGAAGGTACATGTTATCGGCCGTTGCAGGCTCTGTAGTTGTTTGCGCACCGGCTCTAAGTCCGCCGACCGCTCGATGATGTCTTCCTCTGCCTGAAGAACGTTACCACTCCCGACCCGGCAGGTGGGCAAGATTGGAGTGCCCGGAGACGCTCCTGCTCCGCCGAACATGCCGTCCAACATAGCTCAGTCCTATCCCTGCTCCCCTGACCGAAGCGATCTTCGCGACGGCGAATCGCCGTCGCCCCGTGCGCCGCCGGCTCTGCGCGAGCCCGTGCGACAAAGGAGCTAGAGGCGAGGTCTGATCAAGGCCGGACCATAGATAGCTGCGAAGCCGAGGAAAGCCACAAGCCAAGCGCTGGCGGCCACGAGCAGCAGGACGAGGCTCCACTGCGGCACGAGGGCTGCACCGATCCGCGTCATGACCGCGAGGAGCAGCGCCGCATAGAGGATCTGTGTCCCCCACCCGGCATACAACGCCCGTCCGGTATGGCCGAGGCTAGCGCGGGTCATCACGGCCAAGGTCATTCCGCCGATGGCGCCTACGGCCCACGCATGTAGGCCCGCGCTGAGCGGAATCGTCGGAACGAATGCCGCAAGGCCGCTCAGCAAGAAACCGATGGGAACAAAGGCGTAGGCAACATGCAGGATTGCCACCAGCACTTCGCCCGACGCCCGATCGCCGGCCCAGCGGCTAAGCCGCGCAAAATTCATCCCGCTCGCCGCGATCAGGGCCAGCCCTACCATCTGGTCCTCCGGAGCGATGATCCAGCCCACCATCGCGCCGCAGGACACGGCCATTGAGATCCCGTCGAAACGGTCAAAGGTCCGCGGCAACCGGACAGCGCCCTGCCGCAGCAGAAATGTGTGCGTGAAGCTCGGCACGATCCGCCCGCCGATCAGCATGACGAGCACGACGATGACCGCAAGGGCGAAGCGACGGGCATAGGCAGCATCGCCGGTCAGATGCGCCTCCAGGTGAAAAAGGACGTTCGCCGCGAGGAGCAGCACGACGGCGCCCCATATCCGCAGGTTGCGCCAGTTGCGGCCCGCCACGATCTCCCGTGCGATGGCTGCGCAGAGCAGCGCCAGGAAGGCGCAGTCGACGGCTGCTGCCGCCGCCCACCCGATGGTGCCGGAACAGGCGACCGCGACTCGGCCGGCGAGCCAGACCAGGACCAGGAGCAGCAGCGGGCGTCCCTGCAGGGGCAGGCGGCCGGTCCAGTTCGGCACGGCCGTCAGGAGAAAGCCCGCGATGACCGCGCCGCCATAGCCGAACAACGCCTCATGGGCGTGCCAGTCCATTGGCTGGAACGCGTCGGAAATAATGATCTCGCCAAAATAGACCGGTAGCCAAGCCATGACTGCCACGCCGGCCCACAGCGCGCCCGCCAGAAAGAACGGCCGGAACCCCCAGCTCAGCACCGCCGGGCCATTGTAAGAGCGGCGGCCTATTGGATCGGACATGACGGCTCCTTGGTCAGCGTGGCGTGCTCCAGTAGACTTTGGGCAATGTCCCGTCGTTGCGCGCGAGCAATCTCGCTCGCGAATAGAAAGACCATGCCGTGAGTCGCCTCCATCCTTCGCTGATCATCGGCGCGCCGGTCTTCGCCGGCCTCGACGCAGGGGCCCTGGACGATATTCTCTCCCGCGCGCAGACTGTGCGGCTGTCCAAAGGTGACTTGGCCTTCCGTCAGGATCAACGGGCCGATCGCTTCTTTCTGCTGCTCCACGGCCGCTTGCGGGTCACCCGGCTCAACGCGGAGGGAGGGCAGGTGGTCGTCCGCTTCATAGCGCCCAACGACTTGTTCGGCGTCGGCATGGCGATCGGCGCTGCGACCTATCCCGGCACCGCGACGGCGGTCGTGGACTCTTTGGCCTTGGTCTGGCCGAACTCAGCCTGGACCGATCTCGTCGCGGCCTATCCGAGCGTCGCGGTCGAAGCCCTGCAGTCGCTCGGCGCCCGCCTTCAGGATACCCAGGAGCGCGTGCTCGACCTCTCGACGCTGAACGTGGAACAACGCATCGCCGGCGCCGTCCTGAGCCTCGCAGCCCAGGCGGGACGGGCGACCGAAGACGGAACTCTGATCGATTTTCCGCTCTCCCGCCAGGATCTGGCAGAGCTGACCGGGACGACCTTGCACACCGTGAGCCGCACGCTCAGCGCATGGGAAGCCAAAGGGCTGGTCGTCAGCGGCCGCCGTCGCATCACCGTGCGCGACGGCCCCGGCCTGGAGGTGATCGCGGGGAAGAATTAGGGCGCGGTCGATCTTGAGGCCTTTGTTGATCGCCTGCTGGACTGGATTTGCGGCGCAGCGGCGCTGAGCCGGCAACGCGCGCCCCGAAGCTGGCCACGTGCGGAGCCCGAGGTGGAGCGCATGCCGGATCGCGTCGCCTGTCGCCTCGCCTGCGCGCTTCAAAGCAGGAAATACCCGTGAGCCCCGGCCGTGCCCCCCAGCACTGTGAGGGCGGAGACAAGAAGCAGCACGAGATGGAGGCGCAGCGCCCGAGACAGCACCGCTTCAGGTGCCCATCGGGCGGCTCGGGCAATCCTGTGGCCGAGGAGCGGCTCCACCACGAACACCACGGTCATGAAGAGCACCCAGAGCGCCACCATGGCCGTCATCCACCAGAAGGCAGGGTCCGCGAAACGATCCCACAGATCAAGGCGCCATGTTATCCAGAAGCCGGTGAGGCCGGCCAACGGGATGGACAAGCGCACCTGCGTCGCGAAGCGGTGCTCGATGCGCTCGAACAGCGCGACGCCCTCGGGGCCTACGGCCCGAGCCAGGGGCAAGATCACCAAGGTCACCAAGGAGACGCCGCCGATCCAGTGCACGATCGCGAGTACGTGAAGCGCACGGGCCAGCGTCACGTCATCCATATTCCTTTTCCTCAACCGCCCAGGGCGGACATATGTCGCGCGAGGGCGGGGGTGCCATTGCGGGCGATGACGAAATCATGGCCGCGCGGCTTGGCACGAACGGCCTCAGCGATGGCCGCGCGCAGCGCCTCCTCGCCGCCTTCGGCGCGCAGCGGTGCGCGTAGGTCCGCCGCATCTTCCTGGCCGAGGCAGGTGTGGAGCACTCCGGTGGCGCTCACCCGCACGCGATTGCAACTCTCGCAGAAGGAATGGCTCATGGGCGTGATAAAGCCGATGCGCCGGCCGGTCTCGACGACGCGCGCATAGCGGGCGGGTCCGCCGGTGCGTTCGCCCGTTTCGATGAGGGTGAGGCGCGTCCCGATCAGCTGGCGCAACTCGTCGAGGGGCAGATACTGGTCGATGCGGTCCACCCCCACGTCGCCCAGGGGCATGGTCTCGATGAAGGTGATGTCCATGCCACGGGTGTGGGCGAAATGGATGAGGTCGAATACCTCGCGCTCCGTGGTGCCGGCCAGGGCGACTGCATTGAGCTTCACCTTCAGCCCCGCCTCCGAGGCGGCGCGGATGCCGTCCATCACCGCACCCAGGACACCGCGTCGCGTGAGCATCCGGAAGCGCGCGGCATCAAGCGTGTCGAGGGAAACGTTCACGCGCCGCACGCCAAGGCGGGCGAGCGCGTCCGCATGCCGGGCAAGCTGGGTGCCGTTGGTGGTCAGCGTCAGCTCCCTCAGGCCGCCGCCGAGATGGCGCGACAAGGACGCGAAGAGATCCATCACGCCCTTGCGCACCAGGGGCTCGCCGCCCGTGAGGCGCAGCTTGGTGACGCCCAAGGCGATGAAGGCAGAGGCGAGCCGGTCCAGTTCTTCGATGGAGAGAATCTCATTGCGCGGCAGGAAGGTCATGTCCTCCGCCATACAATAGACGCAGCGCAGGTCGCATCGGTCGGTCACCGACAGGCGCAGATAGGAGATGCGTCGGCCGAACAGGTCCACCATGACGCAAGGTCTGGCGGCATCGACCACCCCGGTTGATGTCATTCCATTTCCTCCCGCTCGGCTCCGAACGGGCCGTTGTCCCAGGCGCCGCACGTGCAGGCGCTGCCGAAGGGGGCGATCGCTCCCATGTCTGCCAGCTCCATCTCGAGGAATGCGGCGACGGCGTGAAGGCGCGCGGCGCTCATGGGCTCGTGCGGCGTGGCGAGCAGATCGTCGAGGGGCGGAAGAGCCGCGAGCTCTTCCGACGAGGAAAGCGTCGTTCCAAGGTCGCGCAACAGGCCGTCGCCGATGCCGTAGATCCAGCCATGAACCGTGACATCCAGCCCGCGAGCCCAGGCCGTCTTCAGCACCGGCGTGGCGGCAAGGCGGCGCATCTGGAGGCTTACATTCAGCTCGCACAGCTTGTCGAGAGGCGTGGCAGGCGCTGCCGTCCGATCGATGGCGGCGCGGTGGCGGATGCAGAGATCGACAACGGGGGCGAGCCAGTGGTCGACCAGCGTGTGGCCCTCGCCAAGGCGGCCTTCCGCATTCTCGACGGCGCGCTTCACCCCGCCGCAGCCATAGTGTCCGCACACGATGACGTGGCGCACGCGGAGCACCTCGACTGCGAATTCCAGGACCGCCAGGAGATTCATGTCGCTGGAATGGACCACGTTGGCGATGTTGCGGTGGACGAAGAGCTCGCCCGGATCCAGACCCACCACGTCGTTGGCCGGCACGCGGCTGTCGGAGCAGCCCACCCACAGGAAGCGGGGCGCTTGCTGCTCCGCGAGGCGACGGAAGAAAGTGGGGTCCTTCTCGTTCTTGGCGTTGGCCCAGGCGAGGTTCTTGTCAAACAATTCGTCGAGGACGGTGTCAGGCGGGGCCACGGTCCGATCCTTCGCAGGCGTTCCCCTGTCCGCCGCAGCTGCACCCCGCGGCGTTCGCCGCGGACGCGGCATCGTGCTTCAGAGACCATTCGATCATGGCGCGCAGGCAGGTCAGGGCCGGGTCCGCGCCGCGCTCCAACGCCGACGTCAGGGCAAGCCAGTCCTCGTCGCCGGCGCCCTCCCCGAAGCGCGCGCAGGCGCCGGCGGCGTACTCCGCCGCCGTCTCGCCGAAGCGGGCGGCGGCTTTTTCCACGCGCATGGCGAGGGTCACGTCACCCAAGGCCATGAGCATCTGCGAGGCGAGGCGCTCATCCTCCAATTGACGCAAGAGCGCTCCCAGCAGCATGGCCACCTCCTATTGCACCAGGGGGGAGGCCGCCGCATCCAAGGCGATGCCGTGGATTTCCGCACGGCCGGCGAGCAGGCTGAGATACTGGCGCACGGCGATGTGCCAAGCCGTCACCTCCAGATGGGCGGCGATGGTGGCCTCAACCGCGTCGAGCGGCAGATCGCGGCCTTCGATGCAGCGGGCGAGGCGGACGATGTGGAAGCCATAGCGGGTCTCCACCAGTTCGGGATGAGGCGCGCCCGGGCTGATCGACGCCAGCGCGGCCTCGAACTCGGGCACCGTGTCGCCCGGCCCGATCTGGCCGAGATTGCCGCCGCTCTCCCGGGAGGGGCAGGCCGAATGCGCCCGCGCCATTTCTTCCCAAGAGGCGTCGCCCGAGAGAATGCGGTGGAGCACCGTCGCGGCCAGTTCGCGCGCCGCCGACCGCCGCACCGCATCGTCAAGCGCGGCGGGGACGAGGATGTGGGACGCCTCGAACAGGTCCGGCGTACGGAACCGGGCGCGGTTCTGCGCGTAATAGCGCCGGCAGGCGTCCGCATCTGCGTGCGGTACCTTCACCTCCTGCTCCAGCAAAGTGCGGATGAGGGCTTCATCCTCCGTCTCCAGCCGTCCGTCCGCATCTTCCTGGGCGGCGGCGGAAAGGCCGAGGGCGGACGCCTCGGCCAGCAGCAGCTCCCGCACCACGAGGGCGCGAACGGCGGCCTCCCGCGCCGCGGCGGGTGTCTTCGCGGTGTGGTGCTGCATCTCGCGGGCGATGGCCGCGCGCGAGATCTTCACGCCGTTCACCGAGACCTCCTGCTGCGAGACGACCGCAGGGGTTACGGGGGCGTGGGCGACGGTCTCTACCATGGCGCTACTCCGCAGGATGGCTGAAGGAGCCGGAGGAGGCAGGGCGCACCGCCACCACGGGTGCGCGCGCCGTCAGGCGCCCGGCAGACTGGCGCGGTTGCCGGCTGCGCACCACCTGGTAGCCGGTGCGGCCGAGGTACCAGACCGGCGCGCTCCAAACGTGCACCAGGCGGGTGAAGGGAAAGACGAGAAAGATCGTCATGCCTAGGAGCAGGTGCGCCTTGAAGAGGGGGCTCACGTCCGCGACATAGGCGGCCGCGGCGGGCTGGAGGGTGAGGATTCCCTGGGCCCAGTTCATGAACTTCACCATTTCGTGCCCGTCCATGTGCTGGAGCGAGATGAAGATGGTGGAGAGACCCAGGGTGAGCTGTACCCACAAGAGCAGCAGGATCGCTGTGTCCCCGAAGCTCGAATTGGCGCGGATGCGCGGATCGAACAGCCGGCGATGGGCGAGGAGCGCGATGCCGACGAAGCACATCACCCCCGCGATGCCGCCCACTGTGATGGCGAGCCCCTGCTTGAAGGAATGGGAGATGCCGAGCGCGTCGAACACCCAGATGGGGGTGAGGAGCCCGCCAGCATGGCCGATGAAGATGATGAGGATGCCCACGTGGAAGAGGTTGGAGCCCCACCTGAGCTGCCGTCGCCGCAACAACTGGGACGAGCCTGTCTTCCAAGTATACTGCTCGCGGTCGAACCGGACGATGCTGCCAACCAGGAAGACCGTGAGGCAGAGATAGGGATACCAGCCGAACAGCGCGGAATTGATGGCGTTGGACAAGGTTTCGGGCATGGCCGTCCTCCCTCAGGGGTCGTGGCGCGCGTCACGCTGAGCGGCGCGCAATTGCGTGCGAAAGCGGTCCACGGAGCAGCCACCCATGGCGTCGCCGGGGCCGAACGTAACGAGGGTCTCCTCCCACTCCTTGTCGAGGGCAGCGAGGTCGTCAGCGGACCCGTTGGCAGGATCGGGCCAGGCGGGCGCGGCTGGCGAGGACGTCGCTACCGCCCCCGAAAAGTTGCGCAGTGCACAGAACACCGCGGCATAGGTCGAGCCGCGCTCGACGAGGCGCTCCTCAAGGGCGGCGAGAATGTGGTCCACGTCCGCCAACAGGGCCTTCGCCTCCGCCAACGGGCGCGTCGCCGCGTATTCGACGAAGAGCGGAAGGAAGTCCGGCAGTTCGCTGGTCATAAGATGCAGACCGCCAGCCTCGTAGAGCGCCGAAAGGTCGACCATCGCCTGTCCGCGGTCGCGGCTCTCGCCGTGAACGTGCTCGAACAGATGGAGCGAGAGCCGGCGCGTGCGGTCGAACAGGCTCACATAGGTCTCTTGAAGGACATAGAGATCGTCCTGGGCGAGCGCCTCCAACAGCGGGGCAAGCGCGTCGCGCGCCGCGACACCGACGAGGTCCTCCAAGGCCAACACATCCGGGATGGCGGGGGCGGTGGCCACAAGGTCCTCCTCAGGATAGGTCAGAAGGAAGGACAGGGACTTCAGGGTGAGGAACTGGTCATGCATGGCCATCACTCCACCTCCATGGGCGTTTTTGCTTTCTTCGGCGGCTGCACAGGGCTGCCGAAGAGGTTGAGGGAGGTCTCGCCGCCGGAGCAGCCGTTGCCGAAGGAGAAGCCGCATGAGCCGCGCAGGTCGTAGGCGTCCTCGCTCCATTCGCGGTGGGCGGTGGGGATGACGAAGCGGTCCTCGAAATTGGCGATGGCCATCACCTGGTACATCTCATCGATGTCCGCTCCCGTAAGACCGACCTTCGTTGCGACGGCTTCGTCAAGGCGACCATCGACCGTCTTGGCGCGCATGTAGGCGCGCATGGCGAGCATGCGCTCGAGGGCCAGGGCGACCGGCGCCTCCTCACCGGCAGTGAGCAGGTTCGCTAGATATTTCAGTGGGATGCGCAGCGAGCGCACGTCCGGCATCTCGCCGTCGACCCCCATCTTGCCGGCCGCCGCGGCCGACTGGATGGGCGAGAGCGGCGGCACATACCAGACCATGGGCAAGGTGCGGTACTCGGGATGGAGTGGAAAGGCCACCTTCCACTCCATGGCCATCTTCCAGATGGGGGAATGGCGGGCGGCCTCGATCCAGGCGTCGGGTACTCCGTCGGCGCGGGCCTGCGCGATCACCTTCGGGTCCTTGGGATCGAGGAAGAGGTCGAGCTGAGCCTGGTAGAGCTTCGCCTCGTCCTTGACGCTGGCGGCCTCCTCGATGCGATCGGCGTCATAGAGCAGGACGCCGAGATAGCGGATGCGCCCGACGCAGGTCTCCGAGCACACGGTCGGTTGGCCCGCCTCGATGCGCGGATAGCAGAAGATACACTTCTCCGACTTTCCAGAGGACCAGTTGTAGTAGATCTTCTTGTAGGGGCAGCCGGACACGCACATGCGCCAGCCGCGGCATTTTTCCTGGTCGATCAGGACGATGCCGTCCTCCTCCCGTTTGTAGATGGCGCCGGATGGACAAGAGGCTGCGCACGCCGGATTGAGGCAGTGCTCGCACAGGCGCGGCAGGTACATCATGAAGGTGTTTTCGAACTGGCCATATATTTCATTCTGGACATTCTCGAAATTTACATCCTTCTTACGCTTCTCGAATTCGCCGCCGAGGATCTCCTCCCAGTTCGGGCCCCACTCGATCTTCTCCATGCGCTCGCCCGAGACGAGGGAGCGCGGTCGCGCCGTCGGGAAGGCCTTGGATTCCTTCGCCGTTTGTAGGTGCTCGTAATCGAACGTGAAGGGCTCGTAATAGTCGTCGATCTCCGGCAGGTCCGGATTGGCGAAGATGTTGGCGAGGATGCGCCACTTGGCGCCGATCTTCGGTTCGATCTTGCCGTTGGCCTTGCGCCGCCAGCCGCCATTCCACTTCTTCTGGTTCTCCCACTCGCGGGGATAACCGACACCGGGCTTGGTCTCGACATTGTTGAACCAGGCGTATTCCACGCCCTGGCGACTGGTCCACACGTTCTTGCACGTGACGGAGCAGGTGTGGCACCCGATGCACTTGTCGAGGTTTAGCACCATCGCGATCTGGGCACGGATCTTCATTGGGCCATCTCCTTGGCGGAGGCGTTAGCCGCCTCGGAAAGCTCGTCCTCGAGCCAGTCCACCTTGTTCATCTTGCGAATGATGACGAACTCATCCCGGTTCGCGCCCACGGTGCCGTAATAGTTGAAGCCGTAGGCCTGCTGGGCGTAGCCGCCGATCATGTGGGTCGGCTTCAGCACCGTGCGGGTCACCGAGTTATGGATGCCGCCCCGGTTGCCGGTCATCTCCGAGCCGGGCGTGTTAATGATCTTCTCCTGGGCGTGATACATCATCATCATGCCCGGCATGACGCGCTGGGAGACCACGGCCCGCGCGGTGAGCGCACCGTTGGTGTTGAACACCTCCACCCAGTCATTGTCGACGATGCCGCCGGCGCGCGCGTCATCCTCGGAGATCCAAACCACGGGCCCACCCCGGTTGAGGGTGAGCATCAAGAGGTTGTCGGTATAGGTGGAATGGATGCCCCATTTCTGGTGTGGGGTGAGGAAGTTGAGCACAACCTCCTTGTGGCCGTTGGGCTTCATGCCCTGGACGCCGGGAATGGTCTTGAGGTCCACCGGAGGCTTCCAGGTGACGAAGCCTTCGCCGAAGGCCCGCATCCACAAATGGTCCTGGTAGAGCTGCTGGCGGCCCGTGATGGTGCGCCAGGGGATCAGCTCGTGCACGTTGGTGTAGCCGGCATTGTAGCAGACCTTCTCGCTCTCGATGCCCGACCAGGTTGGCGAGGAGATGATCTTGCGCGGCTGCGCCTGGATGTCCCGGAAGCGGATCTTCTCGTCTTCCTTGGGCACCGCGAGGTGCGAGTGGTCGCGGCCGGTATTGTGGGAGAGTGCCTCCCACGCCTTGACTGCCACCTCGCCATTGGTCTCCGGCGCGAGCATGAGGATGATCTCGGCCGCGTCGATGTCGGTCTCGATCTTCGCCAGGCCCTGGGCCGGTCCGTCGCGATGGGTGCCGTTTAGCGCCCTGAGGGCCTCCACTTCGTGTCCGGTCTTCCAGGTGATGCCCTTGCCGCCATTGCCGACCTTCTCCATCAGCGGACCGAGGGCGGTGAAGCGGGCGTGGGTGGCCGGATAGTCGCGGGTGACGACGGTGACGGCCGGCATGGTCGTGCCGGGGATCGGCTCGACCTCGCCGCGCTTCCAATCCTTCACATCCATGGCCTGGGCGATCTCGGCGGGAGTGTCGTGCAGGATGGGGGTGAGGACGGTGTCCTCCTCCACGCCCAGGACGCCGGTGGCGGCATGGGAGAAGGCCTTCGCGATGCCCTTGTAGATCTCCCAGTCGGAGCGCGATTCCCAGGCCGGGTCCACCGCCGCGGAGAGCGGATGGATGAAGGGATGCATGTCCGAGGTGTTGAGGTCGTTCTTCTCGTACCAGGTGGCGGTCGGCAGCACGATGTCCGAGTAGACGCAGGTGGTGGACATGCGGAAGTCGAGCGTCACCAGGAGGTCGAGCTTGCCCGTGGGCGCCTCCTCACGCCAAGTGACCTCCTTGTTGCGCACGGCCCCCTCGGTGCCCAGGTCCTTGCCCATGACGCCGTTTTCGGTGCCGAGCAGGTGTTTGAGGAAGTATTCGTGCCCCTTGCCCGACGAACCGAGCAGGTTGGAGCGCCAGACGAACAGGTTGCGAGGCCAGTTGTCCGGGTGATCCGGATCCTGGCAGGACAGCTCAAGCTCGCCGGATTTCAGGGCGGAAGCCAAATAGTCCTTCACCTCCTGGCCGCTCGCCTTGGCGCGCTTGGCGATCTCAAGCGGGTTCTGCTTGAGTTGCGGCGCGGAGGGCAGCCACCCCATGCGCTCGGCGCGCACGTTGTAGTCGATGAAGCTCTGGTTCCAATCACCTTCGGGCGCCGTGGGCGAGAGGATCTCGCCGGCGGTGAGCGTCTCGTAGCGCCACTGGTCCGTGTGAGCGTACCAAAAGGAGGTGGAATTCTGGTGGCGCGGGGGCCGGCCCCAGTCGAGAGCGAAGGCCAGCGGCTGCCAGCCGGTCTGCGGGCGCAGCTTCTCCTGGCCCACATAGTGGGACCAACCGCCGCCCGACTGGCCGACGCAGCCGCAGAACACCAGGAGATTGATCACTCCCCGGTAGTTCATGTCCATATTGTACCAATGGTTCATGCCCGCGCCGATGATCACCATCGACCGGCCGTTGGTCTTCTCCGCGTTGGTGGCGAACTCGCGGGCAACAGTGATGATCGCCTCGCGCTTCACGCCGGTGATCCGCTCCGCCCAAGCGGGGGTGAACGGCACGTCCTCATCATAGGAGGAGGCCACGTTGGAGCCGTCGAAGCCGCGATCGAGGCCGTAATTGGCCATCATCAGGTCGTAGACGGTCGCCACCTTCAGCGTCGCGCCATCGGCGCCCTGGACGAGGCGTACCGGCACGTTGCGCGCGAGGATCTCTCCGTGTTCGGTGGCCACGAAATGCTCCGTGGCGCGGCCGCCAAAATAAGGGAAATCCACGGCCGCGATTGCGTCCGCCGCGCCTTCAAGGGTGAGCTTCAGGCGGATGTCGCGGCCCTGCCCGTCCTTTTCCTCCAGGTTCCATCTGGAGGTCTCGCCCCACCGGTGACCGACGGAGCCGAGCGGCGCCACCAGATCGCCGGAGATTTCGTCGAGGGCGACGGTCTTCCAGTCCGGATTGTTTGTCTCGCCCAGCGCCCCTGGCAGGTCGGACGCGCGCAGCAGCCGCTCGGGCACGAGGCGCCCGTCGCGCTCCACGAGGCGCACCAGAAACGGCATGTCCGAATAGCGGCGAAGATAGTCGTCGAAATAGGGAACCTGTCGGGCGAGGTGATACTCGCGCAGGATCACGTGGCCCATGGCGAGGGCCAGTGCCGCATCGGTGCCCTGCTTGGGGTTCAGCCAGATATCGGCGAACTTGGTGGCCTCGGCATAGTCCGGGCTCACAACCGCGCTCTTCGTGCCCTTGTAGCGGACCTCGGTGTAGAAGTGGGCGTCGGGTGTGCGCGTTTGGGGCACATTGGAGCCCCAAACGATGATGAAGCCCGCATTGTACCAGTCGGCGCTTTCCGGCACGTCGGTCTGTTCGCCCCAGGTCTGCGGCGAGGCGGGCGGCAGGTCGCAGTACCAGTCGTAGAACGACATGCAGACCCCGCCAATGAGCGAAAGATAGCGTGAGCCGGCCGCGTACGAGACCATGGACATGGCGGGGATGGGCGAGAAGCCCACCACGCGATCAGGCCCGTGCGCCTTCACCGTGTAGGCGTTCGCAGCGCCGATCAGCTCGTTCACTTCGTCCCACGTCGAGCGCACGAAACCGCCGTGGCCGCGGATCGAGGTGTAGGAGGCGCGGGCCGCCTTGTCCTCGACGATGGACGCCCAGGCGGCCACCGGCGGGTGCTTGGCCCGGGCGGCGCGCCACAGCTTCAGGAGCCGGGAGCGGATGAGCGGGTACTTCACCCGCGCCCCGGAATAGAGATACCAGCTATAGGAGGCCCCGCGGGCGCAGCCGCGCGGCTCGTGGTTAGGCAGGTCCGGCCTTGTGCGCGGATAGTCCGTCTGCTGGGTCTCCCAGGTGACGATGCCACCCTTGACGTAGATCTTCCACGAGCACGAGCCCGTGCAGTTCACGCCGTGGGTGGAGCGCACGATCTTGTCGTGCTGCCAGCGCTTCCGGTAGCCGTCCTCCCAGGAGCGATCCTCCTGGGTGGTGACGCCGTGGCCGCCGGAAAAGGGCTCCGCCTCGCGACGGAAGAATGTGAGCCGATCGAGGAAATGAGACATGATGCGAAGTCCTCCGCTTACTCGGCCGGCGCCGGATGGGGAGTATTGCGCGCGACGGGTCCGCGCTCGATGTCGTGGAGCAGGCCGCCCTTGCGGGTGTAAACGGCCCAGGTGATCACCAGGCAGCTGAGATAGAAGACGAGGAAGGCCCAGAGCGCCGCCTCAGGTCCACCGGTCAGCGCGATGGAGGTGCCGTAGCCCTTCGGGATGAAGAAGGCTCCGTAGGCGGCGATGGCCGAGGTGAAGCCGGTAATGGCGGCCGCCTCCTTTTCCACCTGCCGGCGGCGCGTCTCCGGGTCTGCCGTGGGCATGAGGCGTTCCATTTCCCGGCCCATGATCGCGGGGATCATCTGGAAGGTGGAGGCGTTGCCGACGCCGGTGGCGAAGAAGAGCACCAGGAAGGAGCCGAAGAAGGCCCAGAACGCCCAGGGCTCCACCCGCATGCCGATGGACCACAGGACACCGCAGACCCCCGCGATCATCAACAGGAAGACGTAGATGGTGACCCGGCCACCGCCATACTTGTCCGCGAGCCAGCCGGTGCCGGAGCGCGACAGCGCGCCGACGAGTGGGCCGAGGAAGGCGAACTGGAGGACGTTGACCTCCGGAAACAGGATCTTCGTCAAAAGCGGGAAGCCCGCCGAATAGCCGATGAAGGAGCCGAAAGTCCCGGTGTAGAGCCAGCACATGATCCAGTTGTGCTTGCGCTGGAAGATCACCGCCTGCTCGCGGAAGGAGGCCTTCGCCGAAGCGATGTCGTTCATTCCGAACCAGGAGGCGAAAGCGGACAGGATGATGAATGGCACAAAGACGAAGCCGGCATTCTGCAGCCACAGTGGCGCCTGCCCTGCACCCGAGGCCACCATGGCCGGATCGCCGCCGAGCCTGCCGAAGAGTCCCATGGTGATGACGAGAGGCACCACGAATTGCACCACGCTGACCCCCAGATTGCCGAGGCCCGCGTTCAGCGCCAGAGCGTTGCCCTTCTCCGCCTTCGGGAAGAAGAAGGAGATGTTGGCCATGGAGGAGGCGAAGTTGCCGCCGCCGAAGCCGCACAACAGCGCGAGGATGAGCAGCACCACGTAGGGCGTGTCTGGGTTCTGCACGGCATAGCCGATGCCGATGGCCGGGATGATAAGCGACCAGGTGGTGAGTGTGGTCCACAGGCGTCCACCGAAGATGGGCACCATGAAGGAGTAGAAGATGCGCAGCGTCGCGCCGGTGAGCCCCGGCAGTGCCGCGAGCCAGAACAACTGATCGGTGGTGAAGGTGAAGCCCACCAGCGGTAGTTTCGCCACCACTACCGACCACACCTGCCAGATGGCGAAGGACAGCAGCAGCGCAGGGATAGAGATCCACAGGTTTCGCCGCGCGATCGCGCGCCCCGTCTTCTCCCAGAACCCCTCGTCCTCCGGACGCCAGTCGGTGAGCACGGCACCATTGCCGGCCGCAGGGACAGCCGCCAGAGCCGGCTCCATCCCCTGCATCTCCGGCAGTTCCGGCAACTTCTCGAGCGCGCCGCCGGCTGCCTCCTTCTCCATCTGGCGGATCGCGAGATGCATCCAAACCAGCGCGACGGAGGCAAGCACGAACAGCAACATGAAGCAGCTGGTCCAAAGCCCGGTCAGATCGTTGAGCACGCCGAACAGCAGCGGGAGTACAAATCCGCCAAGACCGCCGATCATGCCCACGAGACCACCCACCGCACCCACATGCTTGGGGTAGTAGACGGGTATGTGCTTGTAGACGGCAGCTTTGCCGAGGGCCATGAAGAAGCCCAACACGAACACGGTCACCGTGAAGCCGACGACGCCCATTTCCATGTGGAAGGTGATCGGCCCGTTGATTCCGTGGACGATGTATTCGGTCGGCGGATAAGACAGAATGAATGTGGCTAGTACAGATACCAAAAGGGTCCAGTACATCACCCGTCGTGCACCGTAAACGTCGGACAAATGCCCCCCATAAGCGCGGAAGATACTGGCCGGTATCGAGAAAAGTGCGGCAGTCATGCCCGCCGTCTCGATATCTAGGTTATAGACCTTAACCAAATACTGAGGTAGCCACAGCGCAAGGGCGACGAAGGCGCCAAAGACGAAGAAATAATAGAGCGAGAAGCGCCAGACCTGGATGTTCTTTAGGGGTTCGAGTTCGAGCCACGCGCTCTTCGGCTTGATGCCGAGGCGGCGACGCTCGACAAGCACCGGATCATCCTTGGTGGTGAAGTAAAAAACGATGGCGATCACCAAGAGAGCTGCCGCCCACACCTGAGCCACCATCTGCCAACCAAAGGCAACGAGAACGAAGGGAGCCAGGAATTTTGTGACGGCTGCGCCAACATTGCCGGCGCCGAATATGCCAAGTGCCGTGCCCTGCTTCTCGCTCGGATACCAGCGCGAGACATAAGCGACACCCACGGCAAATGAGCCGCCAGCGATCCCGACGCCCAGCGCGGCGATCAGAAACTGCGGATAGGTGTGCGCGAAGGTGAGGAGGAACGTCGCGACCGCTGCCGCCAGCATCGTCAGCGTGAACACAACGCGCCCGCCATAGGCATCGGTCCACACACCGAGCGCTAGGCGGGTGAGTGAACCCGTGAGAATGGGCGTTCCGATCAGAAGACCAAACTCGGTCGCCGATAGCCCAAGGTCCTGCCGGATGCGGATACCGATGATGGAAAAGATCGTCCACACCGCAAAGCACACGGTGAAGGCGACGGTGCTCATGACGAGTGAGGTCCGCTGGTCGGCGACGCTCACGTCCCTTGTGGTTTGCATGGCTCTGTCTCGCCCGTTGCAATCGCACACGTGGATGGTGCGAACGGCAACCTGCGCCCGGCCTCACGGGTCATCTTTGATCTATATCAGCCTCAAAAGACATCTCTGCCATTTTTATTCTGGATCAATGAAATTATTTTGTGAAAATAGAAAATGTATTCTTCATGTTTATTATATTTATGATAATTGCTTGACATTTATCAAGCGTGATAGTTAAATAGAACAGAGCAAACGAGGGCGCTGCATTTCATGAGGCCTGAAGACGCTGCCGCCATCCGTAACCTGCCTTTGTTCCGGAATGCGCGCGAGGAGACCTTCGGCGCGCTCGTGGGGGCGGGATTCCTGCAACGCTTCCCGCCCGGCGTCGTGCTGATCAAAGAACGCGAGCCGGCGGATTTTCTCCACGTAGTGGTGGAGGGGCTTGTGGAAATGTTCGCCAGTTCGGCCGGGCGAGAGACCTCGCTCGACATCGTACGGCCGGTTGGTGTCTTTATCCTCGCCGCAGTGCTCAATGACGACGTCAACCTGCAATCCGCTCGCACGTTGCAAAGATCTCAGGTGCTGATGATTCCAGGTGAGAGGGTGAGAGAGGCTTTGGGCGCTGATGCGGTCTTCACGCGCGCTGTGGTCACTGAGCTTGCGCGCGGCTATCGACGCACCATCAAGGGGCTGAAGAACCAGAAATTGCGCACTGGAGCGGAACGTCTCGGCAATTGGCTCCTCCAGGAAGCGGCTGCGCGGGGCACCAACGGCAGGATCGAACTGGCGTTCGAGAAACGCGTCCTGTCCTCGCTTCTCGGCATGACACCTGAAAACCTCTCCCGAGCGCTGGCCACCATCAAGATGCACGGTGTGTCGGTCCGTGGTGCCGAGATCGCGATCGAAAATCACCGGGCGCTTCTCGCTTTCGCTCAGCCCGATCCCTTGATCGATGCGCCGGAATGAGACTGCCCGGCTCCACAATATTCACAGCGGACGCGGTCGTCTGCTCTGACGGGGTTAAATTGGGAGAGGGCGCTCATGCGCCCCGGACAATCGTTCATCATGCGGACTGACACTGCTTGGCGGCCTTCGACAGGTCCGCTCAGGATCAAATCCGATCGCCGGGCAGGTTGTTCGACATTGCCTGCTTCGAAGCAGACGCTCCTGGGGTCCGCAAGGGCGCGGTCGCCGGCTTCTGGATCATTTCCCGCGGTTGCCCAACTCAGTGAGGATTTCGGCGATTTCCGGCTCGCGGCCGAGGCTCGCCTCCAACCGCTTCCGCCAATTCGGGCCGCTCTCCTTGGCAGTCTCATAGGCATCCGCAAGATCGTCCGGACGGTCCTCGGCGAGAATACGGATCAGGAAGGCAGCCTGACGACGATCTTTCACGGATTTGAGGCTGTCCGGTCCGGTTTGACGCCGGTCCGCGACGATGAGTTTGTGGATCGCGAAACGCTCCGGGCGGGGAATCCGAACAAGGACGCCTGAACGATAAGGCACCGCAGCGTTGATGGGTTCGGCAACGAGGTAATTCAGAAAGTGCAGCGATTGTGCGTAGACGCCCAGAGCGGCAAGCGGCTTCAGTCCCTCCTCGGCCTCGAACGAGGGCGTGAGGAACTCGACGAGCAGGTTGCTTTTCGTTTGCCGCCAACGCCAGACCTTCTCGGGCTCCAACGCCGGAACCGGTTCGAATGAGAAGTCGGACAGTACCTGCTGGAGTGTGGGGGATACGGTGTCCGCCAACGCCAACGACAGTCGCTCGAAGCTCGCAATGTCCAGGTCATCAGTCATCGCCGCTTCTTCGAACCCGTAGGTCACACCCAACTCCCCCTCATAAAGCCTGAAGGCATGGGTGCCCACGACGGTCCCCCCGAGGCGAAACACGCCCGCGCTCTCCAGGCTCGCGAGCAGGCTTCCCGTTCCGGGATCGACGCTCATGAACCGCTCCGCACGCAGAATGCGGATCAGTCTCGACCGTTGCTTCTTGCGTTCATCAGCATCCCGGCGCAGCTCGCTCGAGCGTTCGAGACGGGCCCGCAAATCATCGCTGTCCTCGCCGATATATCTCTTCATGACCCCGGAGCCGACCCGATAGGTGTCGTACCAATAGGTCCTCGCGCCCCGCTGAACCCTGGTGGGAGTGCCGCGAACGTCCGAGACCACCTCGTCTTCGAGCGAGCGGATGAGATCGAGGTAGGCCGCGTGAGCGATGGTGGAGTGCCGAGAGATGCGCATGTTCAACAACGTTCATTTATGTTGAGCATACTCTATGTTCAACGACTTTCAAGGTTGTTGAACATGCAAGTCTGGAAACGGGAAAGCAGGCTAGCGAAAGGCTCCCGACGCTGCCACTTGTCCGAAGGTGGCCAATCTCGGCCAACGAATGACAGGGGCGCATCACCTGACGAACAAGATCTTCCACGAAGATTCGGAAGCCCGTCCCCGATTCATTCAGCGCTGATGGGCGGCAACTCCCACATCCATCACGTCTCGGCCAGACGATAACCCACGCCCGGCTCGGTGATGATGAAGCGCGGGTTCGCGGCATCGTCTCCCAGCTTGTCGCGGATGTGGCCAATGGCGATGCGCAGATAATGGGTGTCGCCTGCATGGGCCGGTCCCGCACGGTCTCAAGGAACTGGCGGTGAGCAACCAGCCGTCCTGGACAGCGCGCCAGCAGTGCCAGCACGTCGAACTCCTTGCGGGTGAGCTTCACCTCGTGGCCATCCACGCGCACCGTCCGGCTGGCAAAGTTCACGCTCAAGGCGCCGATCGCCTGCCCGGCGGGCTCGACGGACCGGTCGAGCCGGTTGCGCAGCAGCGCGCGCAGGCGCGCCAAAAGCTCGCCGGTGGCGAAGGGCTTGGTGACGTAGTCGTCCGCGCCCGCGTCGAGGGCGGCGATCTTCTCGGCCTCCGCGTCGCGCACCGAGAGCACCAGGATGGGCACCCGCGACCAGCCGCGGATGGTTGAGATCACCGCCTTTCCGTCCATGTCGGCGTTCTCCAGGATGTTGGTAAGCGCCTGGCCGATCAGCACGGGGTCGACGTCGAGCATCGGCAGGTCCCGGGGGATAGCCACGACCATCTCGTGGCCCGCCATGGTGCGGGCAAGGTCGCGCACCCGCCCCACGATCTCGCCCAGCTCCACCGGAGCGCGCTTGGGGCTGAGCGCCCCGTGGCCGAGGCGGGTCATGTCGAGAAGGTTCTAAGGCGAGCCCGCCCGGGATTGTCCCTTAGCCGGATAACGAGGTGCGTCCGGCCCAATGGTAGATTTCTCTCCGCCAACCAAGCCCACAACGTCCCGGTCCAGGCTCCCGTTCAGCGATTTTGAGCCGTGTGCGTACGCTGGGGCACGCCAGAATTGCCTTTGGCGTGCTTACTCTGCGCTTACCGGAATGTTCATGCTGAGCATAGTAAGCAGAAAGCGCCCTAAAGGGCGCCTACTAACTATCTAATTTTTCTGAGAGAAACTGGAGCGGGCGAAGGGATTCGAACCCTCGACCCCAACCTTGGCAACTTTGGGCGGAGCCTGCGCTGCAACACGCTGTCGCACTAAAATATACTATTTATCATATGGTTATTGATTATCACATTACGACGACGTATCCTTTTTTGGCCCACGAAACTCGCGTTTCTGGAGACATTTTGGAGACAAAACCTCCTTGCCGGAGCTTTGTCTCCAGAAGGAGGATGCCGGCATGCCGATCATCAAGCTGACGAAGAGGGCCGTTGACGCCTTCGCGCCACCTAATGCGGCCCAGATCATTCACTGGGACAGCGAAATCCGTGGCTTCGGCGTCCGGATCCTCAGGTCAGGCCTCAAGACCTTCGTGCTGCAGTACCGCAATGCAGAGGGGATCAAGCGCCGGACCAATCTCGGTCGCTACGGCGTCATGACCGTCGAGCAGGCACGCGAGAAAGCCAAGATCCAGCTCGGCATCGTCGCGGCTGGGGAAGACCCCGCCGACGAAGCCCGCCAGGCCCGCAAGGGTATGACGGTTGCGGAAATGTGCGACTGGTATCTCACCGAAGCGCGAGCGGGAAACATCCTTGGCCGCAAGAACCGGCCGATCAAGGCGTCTTCACTGGACATGGATGAAAGCCGGATCAGGACGCACATCAAGCCGCTGCTTGGCAAGCGCATCGTCCGCCACCTGACGATCGCTGACGTCGAGCAGATGCAGACCGATGTCAGGAACGGGAAGACCGCCAAGCCGCGCGCCGGCGGGCGCGGAGGCAAGGCTTCGGGCGGCGCTGGGGTGGCGGGACGGTGCGTCGGAACCCTTCAGGCGATCATCGGCCATGCCAAGCACAAAGGCCTTCTCGCCGAGCACCCGACGAAGGGCGCGAAAAAGCTCACAGGCAACAGGAAGAACCGGCGCCTGAGCGTGGCCGAGATCGAGGCTGTCGGCACCGCCATCGCTTATGCCGAACGCAATGGTGAAAATCAGACGGCTCTCGGCGTGATGCGCCTGCTCCTGCTGACCGGCTACAGGCGCGAAGAAGCGCAGGCCATGCATCGCGCATGGGTCCATCCGGCCGGTGGCTACGTGGCCTTTCCCGACACCAAGGGTGACGCACAAATCCGTGCGATCGGTCCGGCGGCAATCCGGGTCGTCGAAGCGCAGCCGATCATCACAGGCAACCCGCATGTGTTTCCTTCGGACATCACCGACGGGCCGTTCACGGCCGTCAGCTCATGCCTGGATCGAGTCTGCAAGCTTGCCGGCGTCAGCGGAGTAACGCCGCACACCCTTCGGCACACCTTCGGCAGTGTCGCTGGCGATCTCGGCTTCTCGGAACTGACGATCAAAGCGATGCTCGGGCACGCGTCACGAAGCGTCACCCAAGACTACGTCCACATTGACGAAGCGCTGAAGCTCGCGGTGCGCATGACGTCGGACGAGATCGAGAGATTGCTCACCAAAGGCGCCGAAAGGTGCCCCGCAGTTCTGATGGCGGCAGAATAGTCGGCCTATGGCGATCGCCGGATTTCATGGAGACAGGCCCCCGGAAGAGGCCTGCTCGCGAGCAAGGGGAATGCGGGCGTGTTTCTCCTCGGTTTGACTATCGTGGGCACCGCACAGCTGTGCTGAGATGCAAACGAGACGGGCGAGATGTTGATCCTCGCGCGCCACTTTCAGGCTCTGGCTGAACCCCTCCGGCAACTCGACAGTGGTTCGTTAAGGACTTATATACACGACCGTGAGAGCATTATGGCTCTCCTCATGAGACCGTAATGCGATCCACCGTCGTCGACACACTGCCGCCCAAGGTGAAGCGAGCCCTGGCCAAGCTGGGCGCGGACATCGCGCTCGCCCGCAAGAAGCGCAGCCTGACAACCATCATGATGGCCGAGCGGGTCGGGATCGCCAAAAGCACGTATCTGAAGATCGAGAAGGGCGACCCGACCGTCGCCATGGGCACCTACGCCATGACCTTCTTCGTCCTTGGCTTCGACGGCGCGCTCGGCGAGATCGTCGATCCGCGGCGTGACGACCAGGGGCTGTTGCTCGATGCCGAGCGCCTGCCGAAACGGGTGCGGGCGCGCAAGACGCCGCGACCGCTATGAGGCGCACCATTGCGATACGTCTCGGCGCAGAGGCAAGACCTCTCGGCGTCTTGCGCTACGACCAGCAGGGCGCACGCGAAAGCGCGACCTTCGAGTACGACGCGGCCTGGCTCGCGGCCGCCGATCGCTTCGCAATTGAGCCTGGACTGCCCCTCGTGGCCGGTCCTCAGTTCCACCGCAAGGTGCGCGATGGCTCGGTTTTCCACGCTGCCATCGCCGATACCGAGCCGGACGGCTGGGGCCGACGGGTGATCCAGCGCGATCACGCCAAGCGCCGCCAGGAGGCGCGCCGGGCGGGACAGGCGGTGGAGGCGCGGCCGCTCAACGCGATGGACTATCTCCTCGCGGTGGACGACGTCAGCCGCGTGGGCGCGCTACGGCTCCAGGACGAAGATGGCCACTACCAGCGCTCGGTCGAGGACGGCCGCCGGACCACACCGCCGCTCATCGAGCTGGCGCAGCTTCTGGCCGCAACCCGTGCTGTCGAAACCAATACGGAGACAGAGGCCGATCTCGCCTATCTCCGCGGCCGCGGCACGTCGCTCGGTGGGCTCCGCCCGAAATGCTCCGTTATCGACGAGCACGGACGGCTCTCGATCGGCAAATTCCCGAGCGTGACGGACGAGCGGGCAGTCACGAAAGGCGAGGTGCTTGCCTTGCGGCTGGCCCGGAAGGCCGGCATCGATGCTGCAGAAGCTCGCCTCATCGAAAGTGACGGTTCCCCTGTTGCCCTTATCCGGCGCTTCGATCGGACCGGCGATGGCGCCCGCCTCATGTATGTGTCAGCCGCTACCATGCTTGGTGCCGAGCCTGGCGATCCAGGCGAGCACAGCTACACCGAACTGGTCGATGCGCTTCGACAGCACGGAAGCGAGCCCACTGCGGACATTGAAGAGCTTTGGCGCCGCATCGCCTTCTCGATCCTGATCACCAATGTGGATGATCACCTGCTCAACCACGGCTTCCTGCATGTCGATCGTGGCCAATGGAGGCTGGCTCCGGCGTTCGATGTGAACCCTTTCCCCGAGCGGGTACGTGAGTTGAAGACCTGGGTGTCCGAAGAGGCCGGCCCCGAGGCGAGCATCGACGCCCTGATGTCGATCACGGCCTACTTTCGGATCGGGACTGCGCGCGCGAAGGCTATCCTCACCGAAGTGGAGGCGGCAGTCGCGACATGGCGCGAAGAAGGCCGGGCACTCGGGATGACCAGCGAAGACCTCGCGAGCTTTGCCGACGCCTTCGAGCACGGTGAACGCCAAGCCGCAAAGCGGGTGCTGCAATGAAGGCCGGCATGACGCGTGCCGCTTTGTGCAGCCCACACGGTGGGCTCCGTCAGGAATGTTCATATTTTGTTCTCATCGTGCTAGAGTTCGAACTCGAGAGGCGACGCCAGCATGGCTGATGGAAGCGCGATCGAGTGGACGGACGCGACGTGGAATCCGGTAACGGGCTGCACGAAGATCTCGCGTGGCTGCGATAATTGCTACGCGGAGCGCTTCTCGGAACGTTTCCGAGGCGTTCCAGGGCATCCGTTTTCGACGGGGTTCGACTTGACGTTGCGGCCTGAGCGGCTCGATCATCCGCTCAAATGGCGCAGGCCGCGGATGATCTTCGTCAACTCGATGAGTGACTTGTTCCATAAGCAGGTTCCCACGTCCTTCATCGACCAGGTGTTCGAGACGATGGAGGCGGCCGACTGGCATGTCTTTCAGGTGCTTACGAAGCGCAGTTCCCTGATGCGCGATTATCTGCGTCGCCGCTACTGCGCTACGCCAGGGCCGAAGCACATCTGGTGCGGCGTGTCGGTTGAGGACGCGCAAGCAAAGGGGCGCATCGAGCATCTACGGGCGACCCCGGCTGGCGTGCGCTTCCTATCGATTGAGCCTTTAATCGGCGCCGTCGGACCAGTCGATCTGACGGGCATCGACTGGGTGATCGCCGGTGGCGAGTCGGGACCAGGGGCGCGGCCCCTCCACCTCGAGTGGGCGCGCGAGATCCGCGACCAGTGCGTAGAGCAGAAGGTTGCGTTCTTTTTCAAACAGTGGGGCGGCATCCGTCCGAAGTCCGGCGGGCGCGAACTGGACGGCCGCGAGTGGAGCGAGTTTCCCGACCGCAAGGCGAGCGCCCTCTGATGGCGGACCTGCCGGAGGTCGGGCCTTGGGTTAAGGAGAAGCTGGACGCCTTGGCGCGCTACCTCGACTTCTACACGACGGTCCTGAAGAACCAGCCATGGAGAACGATCTACCTCGACGCCTACGCGGGCGGCGGTCGGGCTGTCGTGCGGGCCGAGGAACGTGCGACTCATGGCGGACCGGACCTCTTCGGCCAAGAGCCGCCGATCGACACCGGTGCACAGGAGTTGATCGATGGATCTCCGCGGGTGGCGCTCAGGATCCCCAACGCTTTCAACCGTTATATTTTCGTCGACCCCGACCCGAACCGCGCCGTCGAGCTCGAAGCACTGAAGGCTGAGTTCGCGGGCGCTCGCACCATCAATGTCCTCCAGGCTACGGCCGCCGAGGGCATCGCCTGGGTGACGGCGCAGCCGATCTCGCGCCGGACGCACCGCGGCATCGCCTTTCTCGACCCCTTCGGCGCCAAGCTCGACTGGGCGAGCATCCAGAAGCTCGCGGACACCGGCCTGTTCGAAGTGGTCGTCAACTTTGCGCTCAGCATGGCCATCCAGCGCATGCTGCCGAACTCGGGTGAGGTCCCCGAAAGCTGGGCTGCGACCCTAGACAGCTACTTCGGCAGCCGTGCCTGGTTCGATGAGGTCTATCAGCGACGGCAAGGCGGGCTCTTCGCGATGAACGGCCTCGAGAAACGACCAGACTACTCGGAGCGGCTGCTAGAGCTCTATCGCACCCGGCTGCAGTCAGCTTTCGGCCATGTCTCGACACCGCGCCTGATCCGGAATACCCGCGGCGCACCGCTCTACTACCTATTGTGGGCCGGTCCCAACAAAAAGGGCTTGGAAGGCGCGGACTATATCTTGACCATGGGCGAACGTCTCAACCGACGGCAACGAGAGCGGGCGGCCAAGTGAGCAGGCACTA
>JAFIHR010000459.1 GCA_017849325.1 Xanthobacter autotrophicus
CGCCCATATGGTGGAGCGCACCGCCCAGGAGGTGCTGCGCCACGGCTCCAACGTGCTGGTGCTGGGCGAGGTGCCGGAATTCCGCCAGGCGCCGGGGCGCTGCGTGGCGCGCAGCGAGTATTTCGGCGGCGACGCCGGGGCCTGCATGGAGCAGCCGCGCGACGCGGCGCTGTCCGTCGTCGGCCCGGCCAACAGCGTGCTGGAGGAGACCATGGCCGGCCGGCCGGGGCGCTTCGTCTACCTGCTGTCCGACATCTTCTGCCGCGACGGCACCTGCCGGGCGGGGGAGAACGGCACCTTCTATTACGGCGATTCCAACCACCTCTCGGCCACCGGCGCCAGCCACATCCGGCATGACGCGAGCCTGCGCGCCGCCGTCGCCGCTGCCCTGCACGGCACCCAGGCGCCGCCCACCGCCAGCGTCAGCCTGGACGAATAGGGCGAGGGGCCGTCCGACGCCGGCCTCAGCTTTCCCCGAGTAGCCCCGCGAGCTTGAGCGCGACGCCCTGCGAGCCTTCCACCTTCAGCCGTCCGGTGGAGAAGGCCAGCATCGGCCCGAGGCGGCCGGAGATCAGCTTCTCCAGCGTGTCGCTGGTGAGCTTGAGCACGGCATCCGCATCGGCCCGGCTCTCGCTCACCTCGGTGCTGCCGGCGGAGGCGTCGAGCAGGATGGAGGTGGAGGTGTCCGTCAGGTCGAAGCGGACCTTGTAGCCGAGGCTGGAGAGCATCTCCCCATGCTCGCGCATGGTGTCCATGAGGGCGGCGACATCGGCCATGGGTCACTCCTTCGGGGTGGGCTGCCCCAGGTCGGAACAGGGGCCGCCCCGGCGCGGGCGGGGAAGCCTCAGAACAGGGCGTCGTCGAGGGCCATCAGCGAGCCCTTGCCGGCCTTGATGGCGCCCCACAGGGCGGCGACCTCGGGCAGCACCCGGTCCATGTAGAAGCGGGCGGTGACGAGCTTCGCCTCATAGAAGGCGGCGTCGTCGCCGGCGCTGTCCTTCTTCGCCAGCGCCACCTCGGCCATGCGGGCCCACATGTAGCCGAGCGCGACGAGGCCGAACAGGCGCAGATACTGGGTGGCCGCCGCGCCCGCCTCCTCCGGATCCTTCAGCCCCTTCTCGGCAATGAAGCCGGTGGCGAGCTGCAGCGCCCCGAACGCCTTGCTCAGCGGCGTGACGAAGGGGGCCATGGCGTCGTCGTCCAGCTTGGCGTCGAGGAAGGCGAGCACCGGATGGAAGAAGGCCCGCAGGTAGCGCCCCATGTGGGCGGGGAGCTTGCGGCCCACGAGATCGAGCGCCTGCACCCCGTTGGTGCCTTCATAGATCATGGCGATGCGGGCATCGCGCAGATACTGCTCCATGCCCTGGTCGCGGATGTAGCCGTGGCCGCCATAGACCTGCATGCCCAGCGAGGTGGCCTCGAAGCCGAGATCGGTGAACAATGCCTTCACGATGGGCGTCATGAGGGCGGTGAGGTCCTCGGCGCGCCGGCGCTCGTCCGGATCCTCGGCCCGCTCCATGAGGTCGAGGGCGCGGGCGACCCAGCCGGCCAGCGCCCGGCAGCCCTCGTTATAGGCGCGCATGGTCATCAGCATGCGCCGCACGTCCGGGTGCACGATGATGGGGTCGGCCGGGCCGGAGGGATTCTTCACGCCGGAGAGGGCGCGGCCCTGCAGGCGCTCCCGGGCATAGGCCACCGCGCCCTGGTAGGACGCCTCGCCGAGGCCGAGGCCCTGGGTGCCCACGGACAGGCGCTCCGAATTCATCATGGAGAACATGGCGCGCATGCCCTTGTGGGGCTCGCCCACCAGCCATCCGGTGGCCTCCTCGAATGCCATCTGGCAGGTGGCCGAGGCATGGATGCCCATCTTGTGCTCGATGCCGGTGCAGGTGACGCCGTTGCGCATTCCCGGCGTGCCGTCGGCGCGCGGCAGGAACTTCGGCACCACGAACAGCGAGATGCCCTTGATGCCGGCGGGGGCGTCGGGCAGCCGGGCGAGCACCAGATGGACGATGTTCTCTGTCATGTCGTGCTCGCCGGCGGAGATGAAGATCTTGTTGCCGGTGATCCTGTAGGAGCCGTCGCCCTGCGGCTCGGCGCGGGTGCGCACCATGCCGAGGTCGGTGCCGCACTGCGGCTCGGTGAGGCACATGGAGCCGGACCAGGTGCCGGCCACCATCTTCGGCAGGAAGCGCTGCTTCAGCTCCTCCGATCCGAAGTTCTTCAGCGCGATGTAGGCGCCATGGGTGAGGCCGGGGCAGATGCCGAAGGCGAGGTTGCCCGAGCACATCATCTCCTCGATGAGCTTGGCGACGCTCGCCGGGAAGCCCTGGCCGCCATAGGCGGGATCGCAGGCGAGGCCGCCCCAGCCGCCTTCGGCATAGGTGCGGTAGGCCTCCTTGAAGCCCTTCGGGGTGCGCACCACGCCGTTCTCGTAGATGCAGCCCTCCTGATCGCCGGAGGCGTTGAGGGGGGCGAGCACCTGCGTGACAATCCTGCCGGCCTCGTCCAGCACCGCGTCGATGAGGTCTTCCGACATCTCCTCGAGGCCGGGAAGCTCCTTCAGCGCCGCGCTGCCGTGCAGCTCGTGGAGCACGAAGCGCATGTCGCGCAGCGGAGGGGAATAGACCTGCATGGCGTTAGGCTCCCGAATCTTGTTGCGATCGGCGGGCCGGGCGGCGGCGCCCGGCCGCGCCTTCAGTTCCTGAGCGGCTTGCCCGTCTCCAGCACGTGCTCGATGCGCTCCAGCGTGGCATTGGTGCGGATCAGCTTCATGAAGCCGTCCCGCTCCAGCTCCAGCACGCGCGCCTCCTCCACCGGCTCGATGGGATCGGCATCGCCGCCGGTGAGCACGTCCGCCAGCACCAGGGAGACCACCTTGTCGTGCTTGGTGGCGAGGCCGCGCAGGGCGAAGCCCTCCACCGCCATCTGCATGGCGACCTTGCCCGAGGGGCCGGGAAGGGTGAGAAGCTGCGGCGCGGGCGGCTGGTAGCCTTCCGCCAG
Organism: Xanthobacter autotrophicus; assembly: GCA_017849325.1. Classification (GTDB taxonomy): domain Bacteria; phylum Pseudomonadota; class Alphaproteobacteria; order Rhizobiales; family Xanthobacteraceae; genus Xanthobacter; species Xanthobacter autotrophicus_B. The sequence continues at coordinate 3,004 of JAFIHR010000459.1, forward strand.
GGCGAGCGCCTTCGCCTTGGCGTCGGCCAGCAGGCGGTCGCGGTTCATGGTGATGCCGTCGCCCTCGCGCAGGAACAGCAACTCCTTCGCTTCGGCCGCGGATTTGGACACCGTGGCGGTGGAGAGCATCTCGAACACCTTGGCCACCGCCGGGATGGGCCCCCTGGGCATGCCTTTCGCAGACTGCCAGCGCTCCAGCATGGCGGTGGAGCCGCCCCAGGCGGGCAGCACGCCGACGCCGCATTCCACGAGGCCGATATAGCTCTCCGCATGGGCCTGGATGGCGCTCGCGTGGAGCAGGATCTCGCAGCCGCCGCCCAGCGCCATGCCGGCCGGCGCCGCCACCACGGGGAAGGGGGCGTATTTCAGATCCTGGTAGGCCTTCTGCCCGGCCGCCACCAGCTTCTCCACCTCGCCATAGGCGCCGATGTTGCAAGCGAATAGGGCGAGGCCCAGATTGGCGCCCACCGAGAAGTTCGAGCCTTCGTTATAGATGACGAGGGCCTTGTACTTGTCCTTCACCAGCTTCAGCGTCTTGCCGAGCAGGGTGATGATGCCCTCATCGAGGGAATTGCTCTTGGAGGTGAACTCCAGGCAGACCACCCCGTCGCCGATGTCCCACAGGGCGGCCGAGGCGTTCTTGATCAGCGGCTCGCTCTTCAGCTTGATGTCGGTGAGCAGCAGCACTCCTTCCGGGCGGGTGATGGGGCGATAGCTGCCGTCGAGGGCGAGATATTGCCGCGTGCCGCTGTCCACCCGGTAGAAGGGCCTGTCGGCCGCCAGGGCGAGCAGGGGCGGGATCTCGATCCCGTCCTGCGTCAGCAGGGTGATCAGCTTCGCCGCGCCGATCCGGTCGATCAGCTCGAACGGGCCGTATTTCCAATTGTAGCCCAGGCGCATGGCGTCATCGACGGCAACGATGTCGTCCGCCGCCTCCGGCACGAGGCGCGCGGCATAGGCCAGCGTGCGGGCCATCACCGCGCGGGCATAGCGCCCCGCCGGGCCGGGCGCGGACATGAGGGCGAAGAGGTCGCGGCCGCCGCCATCCTCCAGCTCCTCGATCCGGGCGGTCTCCTGCGGGCGGTAGTCGCCGGTGGCAAGGTCGATGGCCTCCTTGAGCTTCTGCCCGCCCTCGCGGTTGAGCCGGTAGAAGCCGCCCTTGCCCTTGCGCCCGGTGTAGCCGGTCTCGATCATCCGGGTGATGAGCGGGGCGTCGCGGATGGTGGCGTGGAACGGGTCGGAGGCCGGCAGCGCGCGCTGCAGCGAGCCCTGCACGTGGGGCATGAGGTCGAGGCCCACGAGGTCGATGAGGCCAAACACGCCGGTGCGCGGGAAGCCGAACGGGCGGCCCATCACCGCGTCCGCCTCCTCCACCTTGAGGCCGAGGGCGAAGGCCTCGCCCACCGCGAGCTGCAGCCAGTAGGTGCCGAGCCGGTTGGCGATGAAGCCGGGGGTGTCCTTGGCCGCGACCACGGTCTTGCCCAGCTTCACGTCGCAGAAGGCCGAGACCGCCGCGACGGTGGCCGGATCGCTGTCGCGCCCCGCCACCACCTCCAGGAGGCGCATGTAGCGCGGCGGATTGAAGAAATGGGTGATGAGGAAGTCGCGGCGGAAGCGCTCCGGCAGGCCCGCCGTGAGATCCGCCAGCGGAATCGTCGAGGTGTTCGACGACACCGCGC
>JAFIHR010000460.1 GCA_017849325.1 Xanthobacter autotrophicus
GAACTCGGACGGCTTCAGCCCGTGCTGCGCCAACAGCGCGCTGGTCACCAGGAAGCCGGAATTGGAATCGGGATCGGAAAAGGCGTGGATGTCGCCCTCAAGGTCCTGGAACGTCTCGGCGATCCGGGCCCGATCCATGATCAGGTAGGATTGATACAGCGGCTGGCCGCGCCACAGCGGGACGGCGACGATCTGGAGCGCCTCGCGATGGGCGACGAAGGGATAGCCGCAGATCCAGGCGGCATCGAGCTGGCCCGAAACCAGAAGCGCGGTGATCTCCTGATAGGTCCGCCGGCTGACGAGCTCGACCGGGATTCCCGCGGCACGCTGCAGGTAGAGCTGGAGGCGGCCGAGCAGCTCGAGGTCGGAGGTCAGGAAAACCGGCGTCAGGCCGAAACGGATCGCGCCGGCCGCCGCCTGCGCCCCGGCGGGCACCAGCGCCGTGCCGGCCAGCGCCGCGGCTGCCGCAAGGACCGTCCTGCGATCGATGCGCGAACCCGCACCCATCTTCCGGGCCCTCCCCGTCGTGCGTCCTTCTTCTTGTTGGTCGGAACAATAACCCGCGCCGCCGCGAAGGCAACGGGCCCCCGGCGGGCCCCGGCGGCGCGACCTCGACCGCGCTCAGGCGGAAAGCCAGCGGGACACGTCCTCGGGCTTCGGCAGGCCGCCGGCGTGCACCACCTTGCCGTCGATCACGATGCCGGGAGGGGAGACGATGCCGAAGCCGGCGATGGCGGCATAGTCGGTCACCTTCTCCACCGTGACGTCGAGCCCGAGCTTGTCCGCCTCGGCCTGGACCATCTTCGCCGTCGCCTCGCAGCGCGAGCAGCCCGGGCCGAGCACCTTCACGTTCTTCATGGGCCTTGCCTTTCGTTTAGGAGAACAGCGCGTTGAACAGGAAGCCCACCGCGAGGATGCCGGCGCCCACCACGCCGACGAAGACGGCGATGAGCTTCAGGCTCAGCACCTTGCGCAGGATGATCATCTCGGGCAGCGAGAGGGCGATCACCGACATCATGAAGGCGAGCACGGTGCCGAGCGCGGCGCCCTTCGCCAGCAGCGCCTCCACCACCGGGATGATGCCGGCGGCATTGGAATACATGGGAATGCCCAGCACCACCGCCGCCGGCACCGACCACCAGGCGTCGCGCCCCATGATGGTGGCGAGCAGGTCCTGCGGAACATAGCCGTGGATGAAAGCGCCCGCCGCGATGCCGGCGATGATCCACATCCACACCCGGCCGACGATGTCGCGCACCGCCTCCAGCCCCGCCTTGATGCGATCGACCAGGGACAGCCCGTCCGGCGGCAGCTCCACCGGGTTGGCCCGCACGTTGCGCACCCAGTCCTCCAGCCAGTCCTCCAGCTTGAGGCGGCCGATGACCCAGCCGGCGACGATGGCGACGCCGAGGCCGAAGGCGAGATAGGTGAGCGCCACCTTCCAGCCGACCAAAGCGAACAGGAGGCCGAGCGCCACCTCGTTGACCATGGGCGCTGCGATGAGGAAGGAGAAGGTGACGCCCAGCGGCACCCCGGCGGAGACGAAGCCCACGAACAGCGGCACCGCCGAGCAGGAGCAGAAGGGGGTGACGATGCCGAGCCCGGCCGCCGCCACGTTGCCGAGCCCCTCGCGCCGCCCGGCGAGGACGGCGCGGGTGCGCTCGGCCGAGAAGAAGCTGCGCACCACGCCCATGGCGAACACCACCAGGGTCAGCAGCATCAGCACTTTCGGCGTGTCATAGACGAAGAAGGAGATGGCGTCCGCCAGGTGGCTGCCCGGCGTCACCGGCAGCTGATCCACCAGCCAGCTCGAGAACGGCGCAAGCTGGGAATAGATGACGAACCAGGCAGCGACGGCGGCCACGGTCGCCGCGCCCCAGACGAGCGGCGTCTGGACGGGCGGCTTGCGGGCGGCGAGCGATCCATCGGCGGTCATGCGGCTCTCCTGCCCTGCGCGCCATCGAGGCTGGCGATCACCGCCTCGATGATGGCCGCCTGTTCCGGCGGCAGATCGGGATTGCGGCGGTAGCGCACCCATTGCGCATCCCGCCGGTCGGTCACCACGCCGACCTGCTTGAGCACGAGCATATGGCGTGACATGCGGGACTGGGTGACGCCGATGGTCTCCATCAGCTCGCAGACGCAATGCTCGCGGCCGTCCCAGAGCAGGCGCACCGCCGCCAGACGGGTCGGCTCGGCCAGCGCCGAAAGGAGATCGAGGGCGACTTGCATGGCCTATTAATGCGTAAGACCGCATATGCGGTCAAGCGCATTTGCAGTGCAACAACGTGCGCGGACCGCGAATGGCTTTGCCGGGCGCCGCGTCCGAAGCGCTGAAGCCGCCGTGTAAGCGGCGGGCGACCCGTCCCGCCTCGCGCAAGGCCGCTCCGCTGCACGCTCCGACGATCCCGGTTTCGCGCGGCGATCGGGCTACGATAAGAAGAGCTTGTCGGCCGGGGCCCCGGACCGTCGCTCAGGAGTGCGCCATCCCGTGTCGCCCGAATGCCATGTCCTGATCGTCGACGATGATGTCGAGCTGCGACGCCTCGCCGGCAAGTTCCTGCGCGAGAACGGGTTGAAGGTCTCCTCGGCGCAGGACGGGCGGGAGATGCGCGAGGCGCTGGCCTCGGGCGGCATCGATCTCGTCATCCTCGACATCATGCTGCCGGGCACCAGCGGGCTCGATCTGTGCCGCGAGCTGCGCCAGCGCTCGGACCTGCCCATCATCATGCTCACCGCCCGCGGCAGCGACGTGGACCGCATCGTCGGGCTGGAGCTCGGCGCCGACGACTATCTGGCCAAGCCCTTCAACCCGCGCGAGCTGCTCGCCCGCATCCATGCCGTGCTGCGGCGGCTGCGCGGCGCCGGCGCGGGCGAGAAGGCCGGCGGGCACCTGCTGCGCTTCTCCGGCTGGACGCTGGACACCCGCCGGCGCGAGCTCACCGATCCCGACGGCGCGGTGGTGGACCTCTCCACCGGCGAGTACGACCTGCTTCTCACCTTCCTGGAGCACCCGCAGCGCGTGCTCACCCGCGACCAGCTCATGGATGCCGCCAAGAACCGCACCCCCACCGGCTTCGACCGGGCCATCGACATCCAGGTCAGCCGCCTGCGCAAGAAGATCGAGAGAGGCGACGGGCCGGACATGGTGAAGACGGTGCGCGGCGCCGGCTATTTCTTCTCGCCCGAAGTGGAGCGCGCGTGATCGGCCGCCTCGACAGCCTCGCGACCCGCACCGCCGTGGTGGCGGTGGCCGGCATCGTCGCCGTCCATGCCGCCAGCCTCTGGACTTACCAGCACGCCATCGAGCGCGAGCGCCACGAGGTCCATACAGCCCGGCTCGCCGAGCAGCTGGTGGCGGTGAAGCGCGCCCTCGCCCTGGTCTCGCCCGACGAGCGGGAGAACGTGGCGCACGACCTCTCCGGCGGGGCCATCGACGCCCACTGGAGCCGCGATCCCATCACCGCCCCAGCCCGGACCCTGAGGCCGGCCGACCAGAGCCTCGCCGACGAGGTGCGCGCCCTGGTGCCCGAGCTCCGGCCGGACGACGTGGTGATCGGCGCCGGCACCGACCCCCACCTCGCTTTGGCCGCGCTGCGGCTGCCGGACGGAAGCTGGGCCAACGTGCGCCTGTTCGCCTCGCCGCCCCAGGTGGATGACGGCCACGGCTCGGTGCTGTCCACCAGCCTCATGGCCTTCGGCGTGCTGCTGATCTCCCTCGCCATCGCCGCCTGGCTCACCCGGCCGCTGCGGGCGATGGCGCGCGCCGTGGCGCGGGCCCGGCCGGACCGCCCGTTCGCGCCCCTGCCGGAGGAAGGACCGCGGGAGGTGCGCGAGCTCGCCCACGCCTTCAACGGGATGCAGGCGCGCATCGCCGATCTCATCGGCCGCCGCACCCAGGCGCTGGCGGCGGTGTCGCACGATCTGCGCACCCCCATGACGCGCCTCAGGTTCCGCGCCGAGGATGTGGCCGATCCGGCGTTGCGGGAGGCCCTCGTGGCCGACATCACCGAGATGGAGCAGATGGTGGAGGCGACCCTGTCCTACCTGCGCGGCGAGGCGGTGGACGAGCCGTCGCGCCCCATCGACCTCGTCGCCATGCTGGACACCATCGTGAACGACGCCCGCGACCGGGGGCTGGAGGCGAGCCTCGATGCGCCCGCGAGCCTCGTCGTCACCGGCCGCCTCATCGCCCTCAAGCGGGCGGTGACGAACCTCGTGGAGAACGCCCTCGCCTACGGCGGATGCGCGCGCCTGACCCTCAAGGAGGAGGACGGCACGGCGGTGCTCACGGTCCAAGACGCCGGGCCGGGCATCCCGGAGGAGCAGCTCGGCACGGTGATGGAGCCCTTCGTGCGCCTGGAATCCTCCCGCAGCCGCGCCACCGGCGGGGTCGGCCTCGGCCTGACCATCGCCCAGGCCGCCGTGCTCGGCCATGGCGGTACCCTCGTGCTGGCGAACCGGCCGGAGGGGGGCCTCGCGGCCACCATCACCCTGCCCCGTGGGCCGGCCCCGGCCGGGCACGGCTGAAACAAACTGATACACAAGCGACACGCGGCGTGACGGCCGGCGCGCTATCTGCCTTCCGGACGCATCGATGAACGGACAGGTCGCGGCATGGCAGGACGGTTGGCGTGGGGCTCGCGAATCGCGTCTTGCGCGCTCATCGCCGGTTTGCTCCAGGCCGGCAGCGCGCAGGCCCATGAGGGGCACGACCATGGCGCGCCGCCGCCGGCCGCCGCGGCGCACCTCGCCCCGCGCGCCGAGGCCGCATCCGCCGACTTCGAGCTGGTGGCCGTGCTGCGCGGCGGCGAGCTGCGCATCTATCTCGACCGTTTCGCGGACAACGCCCCGGTCGAAGGCGCAACCGTCGAGCTCGACACGCCCGCCGGCACGCAGACGGCCTTCGCGGCGGAGCCGGGCACCTATGTGGCGCCGGCCGCGTCCCTTGCCGACCCGGGCGCCCACGATCTCGCCGTCACGGTGACGGTGGGCGGCGCGGTGGACCTGCTGGCCACCACCCTGATCGTGCCGCAGCCCGAGGCGCCCGCCCGGGCGCCGGACCCGACACCCCGCCCCGCGGCGCTGGCCGCCATCGGCGGGCAGAGCGCAGGTCTTCTGGCCGGCATCGCCATCGGCCTCATCGCCGGCATCGCCGTGATGGCGCTGCGCCATCGCGCGGCCGGCGCCCTGCTTCTCGCCGGCGCGCTCGGCGGCGGCGCGCTGCTCGCCCCGGCCCCCGCCGAGGCGGCCGCCGCGACCGCCACGCCCGCCCCGCGCGATGCCGCCCAGCGGCTCGCCGATGGCGCCGTGATCGTGCCGAAGCCGAGCCAGCGCATCCTGGGGGTGCGGACCCTCGTCGCCGCATCCGGCAGCTTCACGCCCGCGGTGGAGCTGCCCGCCCGGGTGGTGCCGGACGCCAATGCCAGCGGCCTGGTGCAGACCGCGGTGGGCGGGCGCCTCGCGCCGCCCGAAGGCGGCTTCAAGCCCATCGGCACCCGGGTCCGGGCGGGCGACGTGCTCGCCTATGTGCATCCGCCCATCAACGCCTCCGACCTCAAGGACCTGCAGCAGCAGGGCTACGAGCTCGACCAGCAGATCGCCATCGTCCAGCGCCGCTATGAGCGGCTCGCCGCCATCAAGGATGCCGTCACCGCCCGCGAGGTGGAGGAGACCGGGCTGGA
>JAFIHR010000115.1 GCA_017849325.1 Xanthobacter autotrophicus
ACCCTGCTGCAGGCCGAGGGCCTGTGGAGCCAGTATCTCGAAGTGGGGATCGGTCCGGACGCGGAGATCTTCACCAAGGGCCAGCCCATGTCGGCCGTGGGGCACGGGGCGGCGGTGGGGCTGCACCCCATCAGCCATTGGAACAATCCCGAGCCCGAGGTGGTGCTCGCCTGCAGCAGCCGCGCCCGCATCCTCGGCGCGACCCTCGGCAACGACGTGAATCTGCGCGACGTGGAAGGCCGCTCGGCGCTTTTGCTCGGCAAGGCGAAGGACAACAACGCCTCTGCCGCAATCGGCCCGTTCTTCCGGCTGTTCGACGCCGATTTCCATCTCGATCACGTGCGCAAGCTGGAACTGCGCTTGACCGTGACCGGCGACGACGGCTTCCGTCTCGACGGCTTCTCCTCCATGTCGGAGATCAGCCGCGACCCGAGCGAGCTGGTGAAGCAGGCGTGCGGGCGCCACCACCAGTATCCCGACGGCTTCATCCTGTTCTGCGGCACGCTCTTCGCCCCGGTGCAGGACCGCGATGCGCCCGGCCGGGGCTTCACCCACCATACCGGCGATGTGGTGCGCATCGAATCCGAAGGGCTGGGGGCGCTGGAAAACGTGGTCCGCCGCTCCACCGAGGCGCCGGAATGGACCTTCGGTTCCGGTGCGCTGATGCGGAATCTTGCCGGGCGCGGCCTGCTTTAAGGCATCGGGTTGCGCCCGGGCGGCGGCGCCGGATGGCGGCGGACGCCCAGAAGGCGCGCCCGTGCTGCGCGGCGGAGCCTGTCGAAGCTCAAGGCGTCAGGAATCGGCAGCCGCCGGCGGCGAGCGGGCGGAACGCCTCGTCGGGAGCGAGCACGGCGACGGGCTTGTAATAATCCCACGGCCCCGTGCTCTCCTCCGGCGACTTCACCTCGTAAAGGGTGAGATCGAACAGCACGCGCCCGTCCGCCCGGATGGAGCCGGCATGGCCGAAATAGTCCACCGGCAGCCGCCGCATCTCGGCATTGACCGCGCCGGCCTCGTCGGTGCCGCTCGCCGCCACCGCTTTGAGGAAATGCGTGACGGAGGCGTAGCCGGCAGCCTGTTCCTTGGTGGGCATGCGGCCGACCTTCTCGAAGAAGCGCCGGGCGAAGGCGCGGGCCTGCTCGTTCTGGTCCCAATAGAAGCCGGCCGAGACCATCAGGCCGTGGGCGAGCTTGAGGCCGATGGAATGGATGTCGGAGATGAAGACGAGGAAGCCGGCGAGCTTCTGGCCGCCTTCCACGATGCCGAACTCCGCCGCCTGCTTGATGGCGTTGACCGTGTCGCCGCCCACACTGGCGAGGGCGATGACCTGCGCGCCCGAGCCCTGGGCCCGGAGCAGGAAGGACGAGAAGTCCGAGGTATTGAGCGGATGGCGCACATCGCCAAGCACCTCGCCGCCGGCAGCGCGGATGGCGGCGACCGCGTCGCGCTCCATGGCCTGGCCGAAGGCATAATCGGCGGTGAGGAAGAACCAGCTCCTGCCGCCCGCTTTCGTCACCGCGCGGCCGGTACCGTTGCCGAGCGCATAGGTGTCGTCGGACCACTGGCTCGAATAAGGCGAGCACGCCTTTCCGGTCAGATCCGAGGTGGCCCCGCCGGCAATGAGCAGGGTCTTCTTCTTTTCCCGGGCGATCTCCTGCGCCGCGAGGGCGACCGAGCTCGCCGGAAGGCCGGTCACGGCATCGACGCCGTCCTGGTCGAACCATTGGCGCAGGATGGTGCCGGCCACGTCCGGCTTGTTCTGGTGGTCGGCGGACACCACCTCGATCTTCTTTCCCGCGACAGTGCCGCCGAAATCGTCCACCGCCATCTCAACGGCGACCACCGCGCCCTTGCCGCCGATGTCGGAAAACAGGCCCGACATGTCGGTGAGAACGCCGATCCTGACCGCATCACCGGAAATCTGGGCGTGCGCGACGAGCGGCGCGGCTGACAGGGCTGCGCCGACGAGCAACGCGGTGCAAAGCCGGCGGGAGGGAAATTTCCACTGCATGAGGTCTTCTCCCCCGCCGGCGTCTTCTTCAGATATCTGTCTCAGGCCCGCGCTTGAGCCTGCTGCGTCACATGTCGAAGAAGACGGTCTCGCCCGCACCCTGAAGACGGATGTCGAAGCGATAGGTGACGACGCCGTCCTTTTCGCTGCGCGTGCCCACCAGTGTGTCGCGCCGGCCCACCTGCTCGATGGATCTCAGCACCGGATCGGCTGCGTTGGCATCGCCCGCGTCGGAGAAATACATGCGGGTGTGCAGGTGGATGTTGATGCCGCGGGCGAAGATCAGCAGCGAGACATGGGGCGCCTGGGTGCGCCCGTCCCGCCACGGCAGCGCGCCGGGCTTGACGGTCTCGAAGGCGAACAGGCCGGTGCCGAAATCCGCGGCCGAGCGGCCGAAGCCGGGAAAGTCCGGATTGTCGTGGCGACCTTCGGCATCCGCCTGCCAGAGCTCGACCAGAGCATCCTTCACCGGATGCCCCGAGCCGTCGTACACCACGCCCTCGATGCGGATGCGCTCGCCCGGCACCGTGCCGGAGGCGAGCACCGCGAGGTTCTCCTGGGTGCGCACCGGCAGTCCAGCCACCGCGGGCAGCGTGCCGATATGCACATAGGGGCCGCCGGTCTGGGAGGGGGTTTCCTTCAGATAGGTGACCGGCATCACATCCCCTCCTTCATGTTCTCGAAGAACGTCTGGCGCCGCCCGCGCAGCACGATGTCGAAACGGTAGGCGAGCGCGTCGAACGGCATCTGCTGGTTGAGGTCCAGCTTCGCGACGAGCCGCTCGATGGCGGCCTTGTCGGGAAGGGTGTTGACGATCGGGCAGAGCGGGATCAGCGGGTCGCCCTCGAAATAGAGCTGCGAGATCAGCCGCTGCACGAAGGCTTCGCCGAACAGGGAGAAATGGATGTGCGCCGGGCGCCAGTCGGAGCCGTCGTTGCGCCACGGATAGGGCCCGGGACGGATGGTGCGGAAGAAATAGCGCCCCTCGGCGTCGGTCATGCAGCGGCCCGAGCCGCCGAAATTGGGATCGAGCGCGGCGAGGTAGCTGTCGTTCCTGTGGCGGTAGCGCCCGCCGGCATTGGCCTGCCACACCTCGATGAGGGTGTTGGGCACCGGACGGCCGGTCTCGTCCATGACCCGCCCGTGCACCACGATACGCTCGCCGATGGCCTCTCCGCCCTGGGAGAAGTTATGGATGAGGTCGTTGTCCAGCGGGTCGAGGCCGGACTTCGGGAAGACGATGCGCGCCTTCTCGCCGACGCCCTGCTCCACCGAGACCAGGGCACAGCGCGGCGAGCGCAGCACGCTCGTCTTGTAGCCGGGGGTGAAGGCCGGCGGATGCCAGCCCCTGTCCCGGCGCATGAAGTCGCCCGTCTCAGCCATGATTTCCTCCCTGCTGGTCGGCGTCGGCCGCAGCCTGCGCATAGACCTCTTTGGCGATCTTGTAGGCGCGGTTCGCCGCCGGCACGCCGGCATAGACGGCGACATGCATCAGCGCCTCGGCCACATCCTCGGCGCTGGCGCCGGTGTTGCTCGTGGCGCGCACATGCATGGCCACCTCCTCGTCATGACCCAGCGCCGCGAGCAGGGCGATGGTAAGGAGGGAGCGCTCGCGCTTGGTGAGGCCGGGGCGCGCCCACACCGAGCCCCAGGCGCCTTCGGTGATGAAGGTCTGGAAGCCTTCGTCGAACGGCGTGGTGCGGGCGGAGGCGGCGTCCACATAGCGGTCCCCGAGCACCGCGCGGCGGGTCGCCATTCCGGTGGTCCAGCGCTGCGAGCGATCGG
>JAFIHR010000461.1 GCA_017849325.1 Xanthobacter autotrophicus
CCTGCCGGAAGGCGACGAGGCGGGGGCAGAGCGGGCAGTCATGGCCCGGCTCGCCCGCGGGCGGCGGTTCCGCCACGGGCGCGCGGACCGCCCTGCGGCTCACCGCTCGTCGCTGTCGCTGGTGGCGGGCGCGCCGCGCCGCTCCAGGAAGCGCGGCGTATCCTGCATGCGGCCCTGACGCTCGGACGGGTCGCGGCCGATCTTCGGCTGCAGCTCCACGAGGTCGATGAAGACGTCGGCCTGGCGGCGCAGGTCGTCGGCGATCAGCGGCGGCTGGGTCGAGATGGTGGAGACCACCGACACGCGGATGCCGCGCCGCTGCAGCGCCTCCACCAGGGAGCGGAAGTCGCCGTCGCCGGAAAACAGCACGATGTGGTCCACGTGGCCGATCAGCTCCATGGCGTCCACGGCGATCTCGATATCCATGTTGCCGCGCACCCGGCGGCGGCCCTGGGTGTCGGTGAATTCGCGGGCGAGCTTGGTGACGACCGCGTAGCCGTTGTAATCGAGCCAGTCGAGAAGCGGGCGGATCGAGGAATACTCTTGGTCCTCGATCAGCGTGGTATAATAAAACGCACGCAACAGATAGCCGCGGCTCTGAAACTCCTTCAGCAGGCGCTTATAATCAATGTCGAAGCCGAGCGCCTTGGTGGCCGAATAAAGATTTGCGCCGTCGATGAGAAGAGCGATCTTTTCCATGCCCTGCATACAAATTGGTCCGCCGCTGGATTGAAAGGGCGCTTGGGTGAGACGACTGAAATCTGTGTCGTTCCTCGCCTTTCTCCGACGAAGGCGGAGTCAACGCAAGCGAAAAGGCGAGCGGGCTTGCCGCTGGCGGCAGATTCATGTATTGCGTGCCTCTTCCCAGGCCCAGCGTTGGCGCTTAGTGCGCATGAAGGAGTGCCGAGCCCATGGCCCGTGTCACCGTAGAAGATTGCATCGACAAGGTGGACAATCGGTTCGAGCTGGTCCTGCTCGCCGCCCACCGCGCGCGCATGATCTCTTCCGGCTCGCCCATCACCGTGGATCGGGACAATGACAAGAACCCGGTGGTCGCCCTGCGCGAGATCGCCGACGAGACGGTCAGCCCCGAGGATCTCAAGGAAGACCTCATCCACTCGCTGCAGAAGTACACCGAGGTGGACGAGCCCGAGCCCGAGGCGGTTCCCATGATCGCCTCCGGCGAGAGCAGCGGCGGCGACGATTCCGACGTGGTGCTCGACCGCATGACCGAGGAGGAGCTGCTCGCCGGCCTCCAGGGCCTCGTGCCGCCGGAGCATACGGACGACGACGAAGGCTGAGGGCGAAGCTCACGCGCCGATCGCGCGCGCCCCTCGATCGCCAGTTTCAACGGCCGGGCCTGTCCCGGCCGTTGCCTTTTGGGGCGGCGCATTCCGCAGCGCTGGGTCCTAGGGCGCGGGGCTGCCGTGGATCTGGTGAAGGGCGTTGATCTTCTGCTCCACATCGGCCGCCAGCGGCTTGACCGCGGCGGCGATGTCCTCCTTCAGCTGCGCCATGGTGGTGGCGCCGATGATGTTCGAGGTCACGAACGGCCGGGTGGTGACGAAGGACAGCGCCAGCTCGGCCGGCGTGAGCCCCGCCTCGGCGGCGAGCGCCAGATAGGCGTCGATGGCCGCCTCGGTTCCCGGCTTCTCATAGCGCTGGCCGCGATTGAACAGGGTGGAGCGGGCACCCGGCGGGCGCGCGCCGCGCTGGTACTTGCCGGTGAGGTAGCCCTGCGCCAGGGGCGAATAGGCGAGAAGCCCCACCTGCTCCCGGCCGGCGAACTCGGACAGGCCCATCTCATAGACCCGGTTGACGAGGTGGTAGGCGTTCTGCACCGACACCACCCGCGGCCGCTCCCCAGCCTGCGCGGCGCTGAGGAAGCGGTGCACGCCCCATGCGGTCTCGTTGGACAGGCCCACATGCCGGATCTTACCGGCCTTCACCAATTGGGCGAGGGCGTCGAGGGTCTCCTCGATGGCCACCTCCGGCGTGTCGGCCGGATCGATGGCCGGCGCCGACCCGCCGAACAGGGGCACCGGACGGTCCGGCCAGTGGAGCTGGTAGAGATCGATGTAATCAGTCTGGAGGCGCTTCAGCGAGCCGTCGATGGCCGCGAAGATGTTCTTCGCGTTCAGCACCGGCTTCGAGCCGTCGGCCCGGTACCATGTGGCGCCGGAGCGGCCGACCACCTTGCTGGCGAGGATGATCCTGTCGCGATTGCCGCGCGCCTTCATCCAGGTGCCGATGATGCGCTCGGTGCCGCCCTGGGTCTCGGCCTTGGGCGGGATGGGATACATCTCGGCCGCGTCGAAGAAGTTGATGCCCTGGGCAAGGGCATAGTCCATCTGCTCGTGGCCTTCCGCTTCGGTATTCTGCTGCCCGAAGGTCATGGTGCCGAGGCAGACCGACGAAACCTTGAGGTCGGTGCGGCCGAGGGTGCGATATTCCATCATGAAAGGAAGTCTCCCGGAAAGGGACGATGCCGGCCGGGCGCGCGGCCGGACCATGGCCGGGCGCCGTGCGGGGCGGAGGTGAACTCGAGCGGGGCCGCACCATAAGCCCGACGTGCTGCAAGCGCGAGAGGGCGTCGCCGGCCGTTGACGGATCCGTGAACGCCGCCCGAGCCGGGCGGGCGACCGGGTACGGGCAGGGGCGCTAGAAGCCCACCGCCGTGCCGGCGAGGTCGTAGGGCCCGGCGGCCTCGATCTTCACCGTGGCGATCTCGCCGACCCGCAGCGGGCGGCGGGCGGAAACGCTCACCGTGCCGTCGATCTCCGGCGCGTCGCCCCGGGTGCGGCCGATGCCGCCGGCGGGCGTCACCTGATCGATGATGACCTGCTGGCGGGTGCCCACCTTGCGCTTCAGCCGGCGGGCGGAAACCTTCTGCTGGGTGCGCATGAAGCGGTCGTAGCGCTCGGCCATCACCTCGGCGGGCACCGCGCCGGGCAGTTCGTTGGCGGGGGCGCCGCGCACCGGCTCGTACTTGAAGCAGCCGGCGCGGTCGATCTCGGCCTCTTCCAGGAAGGCGAGGAGGTCGGCGAATTCCGCCTCGGTCTCGCCGGGGAAGCCGACGATGAAGGTGGAACGCAGGGTCAGGTCCGGCACCCGCGCGCGCCAGGCAGCGATGCGCGCCAGCGTCTTTTCCGTCGCCGCCGGGCGCTTCATGCGCCGCAGCACCTCGGCATTGGCGTGCTGGAAGGGGATGTCGAGATAGGGCAGCACCTTGCCCTCGGCCATCAGGTCCAGCACCCCGTCCACATGGGGGTAGGGGTAGACATAATGCAGCCGCACCCAGGCGCCGAGCTCGCCCAGGGCGCGGGAGAGGTCGAGGAAGCGCGCCGCCACCTCGCCATCGCGCCACGGACTTGCGGCATAGCGCAGGTCCTGCCCGTAGGCGGAGGTGTCCTGCGAGATGACGAGCAGCTCCTTCACCCCGGCCGAGACCAGCTTCTCCGCCTCGCGCAGCACCTCGCCGGCGGGGCGCGAAACGAGGTCGCCGCGCAGGTGCGGGATGATGCAGAAGGTGCAGCGGTTGGAGCAGCCCTCGGAGATCTTGAGGTAAGCGTAGTGGCGCGGGGTGAGCTTCACCCCCTGCGCCGGCACCAGATCGAGGAACGGGTCGTGGGCCGGCGGCACCGCCTCGTGCACGGCGGCGAGCACGCTCTCATATTGCTGCGGGCCGGTGATGGCGAGGACGCCGGGATGGGCCGCACGGATGTCCTCCGGCTCGGCGCCCATGCAGCCGGTGACCACCACCTTGCCGTTCTCCGCCAAGGCCTCGCCGATGGCGTTGAGGCTCTCGGCCTTGGCGCTGTCGAGGAAGCCGCAGGTGTTCACCACCACGAGGTCGGCGCCGGCGTGGGTCTTCGAAAGCTCGTAGCCCTCGGCGCGCAGGCGCGTGACGATCCGCTCCGAATCCACCAGCGCCTTGGGGCAGCCGAGGGAGACGAAGGAGATGCGGGGGGCGGCTTTCGGCCCGGTTTCGGCCATGGGCGCGGGACGTCTTTCGGCTCGGGACAAGGAGGCGCAGCGCTTACGGGAGGCCGCATCCGGCGTCAATCCCCCGCCGCCAAGCAGCACGCCGGCGGCGACAAGAAATCAGCAAACAAACGCCCTTGCCGCCTTTCGTCATACCGCTCACACTCGCCGCCATAACTATAACGTGGCAGGGCACGAAGGGTGGGAACATGCTGGCACTGGGATTGATCATTCTGTGCGGCCTCATGGCCGTGGCCTATGGCGTCTGGGCCGTGCAATCGCTGATGGCGGCCGATACCGGCACCGCGCGGATGCGCGAGATCGCCGCCGCCATCGCCGAGGGCGCGCAGGCCTATCTCAAGCGGCAGTATGCCACCATCGGCGCCGTGGGCGTGGTGATCTTCGTCCTGGTGGGCTTCCTGCTCGGCTGGCCGGTGGCCATCGGCTTCGCCATCGGCGCGACCCTGTCGGGGCTTGCCGGCTTCATCGGCATGAACGTCTCGGTCCGCGCCGATGTGCGCACCGCCCAGGCGGCGACGGAATCGCTGGCCGGCGGGCTCGATCTCGCCTTCAAGGCCGGCGCGGTAACGGGGCTTCTGGTGGCGGGCCTCGCGCTGCTCGGCGTCGCGGTCTATTTCGCCATCCTCACCCACGGCTTCGGCCTCGCCGCCAATTCCCGCACGGTGGTGGACGCGCTGGTGGCGCTCGGCTTCGGCGCCTCGCTGATCTCCATCTTCGCCCGGCTCGGCGGCGGCATCTTCACCAAGGGCGCGGACGTGGGCGGCGATCTCGTGGGCAAGGTTGAGGCGGGCATTCCCGAGGACGACCCGCGCAACCCCGCCACCATCGCCGACAACGTGGGCGACAACGTCGGCGACTGCGCCGGCATGGCGGCCGACCTGTTCGAGACCTATGCGGTGACCATGGTGGCGACCATGGTGCTGGCCGCCATCTTCTTCTCGGCCGCCCCCGCGACCCTCGCCGCCATGCAGCTCTATCCGCTGGCCATCGGCGCGGCCTGCATCCTCACCTCCATCGCCGGGACCTTCTTCGTGAAGCTCGGGCCGAACGCCTCCATCATGGGGGCGCTCTATCGCGGGCTGATCGCCACGGCGGGCTTCTCCATCGTCGCGCTGGCGCTGGTGACCTGGGCGATCGCCGGCTTCGGGCCCATCGCCGGGGCGGCCTTCTCGGGCACCAGCCTGTTCCTGTGCGGCATCGTCGGCCTCGCGGTGACGGCGGCCATCGTGGTCATCACCGAATATTACACCGGCACCGGCTATCGCCCGGTGGTGTCCATCGCCCAGGCCTCGGTGACAGGGCACGGCACCAACATCATCCAGGGCCTCGCGGTCTCCCTGGAAGCCACCGCGCTGCCGACCCTCGTCATCGTCGCCGGCATCCTTGCCGCCTACGGGCTCGCCGGCCTGTTCGGCATCGCCATCGCCGCCACCACCATGCTGGCGCTGGCGGGAATGATCGTCGCCCTCGACGCCTTCGGCCCGGTGACGGACAATGCCGGCGGCATCGCCGAGATGGCGGGCCTGCCCAAGGAGGTGCGCCACTCCACCGACGCGCTCGACGCGGTGGGCAACACCACCAAGGCGGTGACCAAGGGCTATGCCATCGGCTCGGCCGGCCTCGGCGCCCTGGTGCTGTTCGCGGCCTACAACCAGGACCTGAAGTATTTCATCTCCCAGGCGCTGCCGGGCACCTATTTCGCCGGGGTGATGCCCAACTTCTCCCTCGACAATCCTTACGTGGTGGTGGGCCTGCTGTTCGGCGGCCTGCTGCCCTATCTGTTCGGCGCCATGGGCATGACCGCGGTGGGCCGGGCGGCCGGCGCCATCGTCGAGGAGGTGCGGCGGCAGTTCCGCGAGAAGCCCGGCATCATGGCGGGCACCGAGAAGCCCGACTATTCGCGTGCCGTGGACATGCTCACCAAGGCGGCCATCAAGGAGATGATCATCCCCTCGCTGCTGCCGGTGCTTTCGCCCATCGTCTGCTATTTCGTGATCTATTTCGTGGCCGGCGGCGGCACGGCGGGCAAGTCGGCCGCCTTCTCGGCGGTGGGCGCCATGCTGCTGGGCGTCATCGTCACCGGCCTGTTCGTGGCCATCTCCATGACCTCCGGCGGCGGGGCCTGGGACAATGCCAAGAAGTCGTTCGAGGACGGCTTCGTGGATAAGGACGGGGTGCGCCACTACAAGGGCTCGGAGGCGCACAAGGCCTCGGTGACCGGCGACACCGTGGGCGACCCCTACAAGGACAC
>JAFIHR010000116.1 GCA_017849325.1 Xanthobacter autotrophicus
GCCCCGGCGTCGCCGCCGAAATACTCGCTGCGCGCCACGCAGCGCCCCGGCGCCTGGCGGAATTCCGGCACCTCGCCCAGCACCAGCACGTTGGAGCCGTGGCGCAGCACCTCCTGGGCGGTGCGCTCCACCATATGGGCGAACACCCGCTGGCTGGTCTCCCGCGAGCGCACCGCGCCGCCCGGCACCTCGTCGGAGACGAGGGCGAGGCTCGCGCCCGCCCGGGTGGTCCAGAGCGACCAGCGCCCCACCAAGATGACGAGCTTCGGCTTCACCGTCGCGATCTCGTCCATCACCGCGGCGTTGAACTCCACGCAGGCGGCATCGGGGATCTGGGTCTGGCGGATCTCGCCCCCCACCAGCGGCGGACAGGCCGGCATGGACTGCAGCCGGGCGGTATAGCCGAGGCTCTCCACCAGTTCGCCCAGCCCGGCGAAGGCGGCGCCGGAATGGGAATCGCCCCACACCAGCACGTCATAGCTGCCGCTCGCCGCCTTGGCGCCGATGGCGCAGTCCGCCACCGGCTTGAAGTGCGGGCTCACCCAGCTGTCCGGCTTGGTGGTGCATTCCTTCTGGAAGCGGCTGCGGTCGCCGGCGGCGGCCTCGGCGGCCACGGCGCGGGGCGACAGGGTGAAGAAGGCGCCGCCGATCCGCTCGATGCCCAGCGAGGCGCCCACCGCCAGCAGGATCACCGCCGCGGCGGCGCCCATGCGGGCCAGGCGCCATCCGCCGAACAGGCCCGGCCGGCGCAGCGGCGTCTCCACATAGCGCAGCGACAAAGCCGAAAGCGCCACCGCCAGCAGCACCACGCCGCCCGCCTGGAGGTGGGTGAGGTCGCGCCCGCGATAGATGAAGGCCAGCACCAGCAGCGGCCAGTGCCACAGATAGAGCGAATAAGAGATGCGCCCCACCGCGACGAAGCCCCTGAGGGCGAGCAACCGCGCGACGATGCCGCCGTGGGCGGCCGCCCCGGCGAAGATCACCGCCGCCGCGCCCAGCACCGGCGGCAGCGCGCCGAAGCCGGGGAACGGGGTGTTGCGGTCATAGGCGAAGACCGGGATGACGATGGCGAGCACCCCGGCCAGCGCGATGGCATCGGCCACCCGGCCCGGCAGGCGCGGCACCACCATGAGCGCGAGCAGCGCGCCGGCGAGCAATTCCCAGGCCCGGCTGGACAGCAGGTAGAAGGCAACGTCATGGGCGCTCGCCAGCGACATCTGCGCATGGGCGAGCGACAGCCCGGCGATCGCCGTCAGCGCCAGCAGCGCCACCCGCCGCCCGCCGATCCGCATCAGGCCGAACAGCAGCAGCGGGAAGATGATGTAGAACTGCTCCTCCACCGCCAGCGACCACAGGTGCAGCAGCGGCGTCTCCTCGGCCGTGGGGCCGAAATAGGAGAGCAGGTTCAGGAAGAAGATGTTGGCATAGAACAGCGCGGCCGGGATCAGCGACTGCGCATAGGTGCGCATGTCGCTCGGCAGCAGCACCAGCGCCGCCAGCACCGTGGTCACCGCCAGCACGAGGAACAGCGCCGGGAAGATGCGGCGGATGCGGCGGTCGTAGAAATCGGCGAAGGAGAAGCTGCCCTCCTCCAGGTCGCGCCGCAGGATCGAGGTAATGAGATAGCCGGAGATGACGAAGAACACGTCGACGCCCACGAACCCGCCGCTGAACGGCGGGATACCGGCGTGAAACAGCACAACGCTGCCGACCGCAACGGCCCGAAGGCCGTCGATGTCGGCCCGGTAGGCCAGACTCATTCACTCGTCCCCTGATCTCATACGCCCGAAGGCGCACGCTCGCGCCCCCATCAATAACCTGCGGGGCGCCGTGGAACAATCAGAGGCCGGTAATTAGGTAGCTAATAAGTGGGGCGCGCCGCAAAGTGTGGCGCAAATGCCCCTCCTCCCGCAGCGCGAGCCGGTGGCAGAGCCCGCGTCCGGGCCGGCTCAGAAGGCCTTGAAGGTGATGATCGTGCGGGTGTCCTGGATGCCGGGGATGGTCTGCACCTTGGCATTGACGAAATGGCCGATGTCGGTTCCCGGCTCCACGTAGAACTTCGCCAAGAGGTCGAAATCGCCCGCGGTGGAATAGATCTCCGAGGCGATCTCCGCATTGGCGAGATCGTTCGCCACGTCATAGGCCTTGCCGAGCTGGCATTTGATCTGGACGAAGAAGGGGATCACGGCACGCTCCGCAGCATCGGGGCCGCCAAGGTGGACAATGCGGGCGCCCAAGGCAAGACGCCGCCGCGCCTTCTCCCCTGCCCGGCGGCGCGGGCCGTCCGGCGCCACCGGCGGCATTGACGCGGCCCGCCCGGCCCGCCAGATGAGGCGGAAACCGAAGGACATGCCCTTGCCCGAGCACCCCGCCCCCATCGCGCTCACCATCGCCGGCTCCGATTCGAGCGGGGGCGCCGGCATCCAGGCGGACCTGAAGACCTTTTCGGCCCTCGGCGTCTATGGCGCCAGCGTCATCACCGCCCTCACCGCCCAGAACACCTTGGGCGTGAGCGGCGTCCTCGACGTGCCCGACGCCTTCATTTCCGCCCAGATGGCGGCGGTCTTCTCCGATCTCGACGTCAAGGCGGTGAAGATCGGCATGCTCTCCAATGCCGCGACCATCCGCACCGTGGCCGAGGGGCTCAAGGCGCAGGACGGCATCCCGGTGGTGCTCGACCCGGTGATGGTGGCGGCCTCCGGCGCGCGGCTGCTGAGCGAGGATGCGGTGGCGAGCCTGCTCGATACCCTGGTTCCCCTCGCCGACCTCATCACCCCCAACCTCCCGGAGGCGGCGGCCCTGCTCGCCACCACCGCGGCGGCGAACGAGGCGGAAATGCAGGCCCAGGCGGAGGCGCTGCTCGCCCGCGGCGCCCGCGCCGTGCTCATCAAGGGCGGCCACGGCGAAGGCCCGGAAAGCGTGGACCTCCTGGTGCGGCCGGACGGCATGGTGCGCCTCGCCGCTCCGCGCGTCGCCACCCGCAACACCCATGGCACGGGCTGCACCCTCTCCTCCGCCATCGCGGCGGGGCTCGCCAAGGGGCTCGGCCATGAAGCGGCGGTACGCGCGGCGAAAGCCTATATCAGCGGCGCCATCGCCGCCGCCGATGCCCTGAAGGTCGGGCACGGCCATGGGCCGGTGCACCATTTCCACGCTTTGTGGCGCGCGTGAGCCCAGCCCCTTGCGGATGAACGGCTTGGCGCTATCGTCCGCTTGATCGAACGCACGTTCGCAAGAAAGGATATGCCCATGGCTCCCCGAGACCGCGCGGCGACCGGCACCGGGCTCGCCGATGGCGCCCAGGCCCTCACCGGCCAGCTGGGCAAGACCATCCAGCGCCTGCGCAAGGCATACAATCTTTCCCTGTCCGACCTCGCGGAGCAGTCGGGCGTCGCCAAATCCATCATCAGCCAGATCGAGCGCAACGAGACCAACCCGACGCTCGCCACCATCTGGCGGCTCTCCCAGGCCCTCGACATGTCGGTCGAGCGGGTGCTCGCCTCCTCCGACGATGCGCCCTTCGTGGAGAAGCTGAGCCGGGCGGACACGCCGATCCTCCTCTCCGAGGACGGCCTCGTGAAGCTGTCCATCATCGGCTGGATCAAGACGGTGGAATGGCTGCAATATTACGATGTCCACGCGCAACCGGGCGGCGAGCTCGATTCCGAGGGCCACCAGCGCGGTTCGGTGGAGTGCCTCACGGTGCTGTCAGGCGCGTTGGAGGTGGAGGTCGCCGACGTCACCGAGACGGTGAAGGAAGGCGAGACCCTGCGCTATCGCTGCGACCGCCGCCACGTCATCCGCAACGCCGGCAGCGCGCCCGCCCATGCGCTGATGGTGTGCCTGCTGAAGGCGGCGGTGCTCGACTGAGCCGGCCCCGGGATCGCGGCTAGAGCAGCCCCAGAGCCACGAGCTCGCGTCGCAGCGCCTCGGGCAGGTCTGCGCCCTCGCCGGCGCCGTCGGGCAGGTCGGGCGGGGCATCGCTCGCGGCCAGATAGCGCCAACCCTGGAACGGCCGGGCCGGGCGCGGCTCCACCGCCACCACCTTCGGATCGAGCACCAGGGCGCAGCGCCCCACCCCGGAGGCATCGCGGAACGGGCGGAGGGCAACAAGCCTCTGCCGCGCCGCCAGCATCCCGCGAATCACCCAATAGAGGGATCCGCCGTCGAGGAGCTCCGTCGCGCGGGCCGGCGTCATGCGGGTGACGTGGGCCACCTCCAGCGCCTTGCCCTCAGCCTTCGCCTTGGCGAGCCGGTCGGCGATATGCTCCTGAAGGTCGGCGATGGACTGCGCGCCGACGCACAGCTTGATGAGATGAAGCGCCATCCGCCCGCCTCACGGCGCCAGGCGGCGACGGGGCGGCAGCGGCTCCGCCCCCTCCACCGGCAGGTTGACCACGCCCGCGGGATCGCCCCCCGCATCGTTCCCGGCGCCCGCGCGATCGGTGGCGAGGCCGAACGGCCCGGTCAGCGACATGCCGCCCACCAGGGTGCCGCGGTTGCGCGCGTTGCGCTCCCAGATCCGGGCGTATTTCCCCACCACCTCCTGGAAGCGGTTCTGCTTCATGTTCGCCACCAGCCGGGAGGGATCGCCCATCACCACGAGCGGCGGGCAGTTGCTCGCGGTGCAGGCGAAGGTCTCCATCAGCAGCGCGGCGGTGAGGCCGTAGGGGTCGCGTTCCAGCGGCCGGCGCCAGAGGGCGGCGCGCTCCAGGATCTCCGGCGTGTTCTGGCGCCGCGCGAGGTCGATGGCCTCCGCCACCAGCGCGAGGCGGGTGCGCAGCAGGCTCTTGGCGGCCGCCACCTGCTGCGGGGTCTCGAACAGGGCGATCTCGCAGGGGAATTCCATGGCCTCGCTGTCCACCGCGAGGCACGAGACACCGGCCTCCGCCTGCGCCGCGTCGAGCGCCGCCGCCCGCTGGTCGAGCCCGGCCGCCCGCTCGTAGAGCGCCCGCTCCACGGCGATGCGGTTGCCGGTCGCGACCTCGCGCAGCACGGCGCTGCCGAACGCCAGAATCACCAGGAAGATGCCGCCCATAAGGAGCAGGCTGAAGGGGTTCTCGATGGGGTCCGAGCGCAGGAAGGTCAGGACCACCAGAACCACGCCCAGCGCGATCGCGGCGAGGATCAGCCAGCCGGGAACGGGCAGGTCGCCGGTGAAGATGCTGAAGGGCTGGCCGGGATCCGTCACACTATCGACCTCCAGGTCCATCGCCGGAAAGGGATGCGGCGACATCGGGCGAGCCGGGCGGCCGCGCCGGCCGGGGTCTGCCCTTCCGGCGGCGGGTCGGCGGAACCGGCGCTCGCCCCGCCAAGACCTTTAGCCGAAGCCGCGCCCGGACGCATCCCGGCGCCTGCGTCGCGGCACCCCGACGCTCCGGGCATGCGGCGCGACGGGCCGACGATGGACCCGTGCTGAGCCGCGAGGACGTTTCCGGAAATCGGGGAGATCGGGTGTTTACACAGCAGGCCTGTTGCCGCCGTCAGCCGGCACCGGCCGGAGCGAGGCCTCGATCACCGGCCTCGGGTGCCCCGTGGAGAACGCGGCCTGCGGGCGTTCCCTGCAATCCGCCCCGCGCCTTCAGCCGAACGCGCGGAGCCGCATCTCAGACCGGGACGGGGGCCTCTCAGCCGCCGTGCACCATCTCGCCGGTCGTCACCCGGACGACCGGGGGATCGAAACCGCCGAACAGATAGGTGAGCCCAAGGGTGACGAAGAACAAGACAAGGGCGACACGCGCCACACTCCAGCAGGAGCGATCTTGAGAGATGTTCATGATGGCGATCAGCAAGCCTTCGGTTTGCATCGCGGCGTCCGTTTGGCGCGGCGCCGCATTTGGTATGGCATTAATGCTTTCTCAACCATTCGGCAATGGGGGTCGCAAAACCTGCACCGAATTATGGTGAACACACGAAATTTCATGAACTTACTTGTATATAGCCGGGTACATATCCGGACAATTCCGGAGGCGTCTGACATGATTTTGCCATCTTAAGGCTCGGTTTTCGCCCGATATGGGAAGCGGGCACTCGTTCCACTGCGGCTCCGGGCGCTCGCATGGCCGGCGGGCGGCACCGTCCGGAACGGCCATTGAGCAGGCCGGCGCGGGTCTGCTAGAGCCGGACCGGCGCGACGGGCGCGGGCGCGCTCGCCACCGGGCCGGCATCCGGCCCGCCGAGCGCGCGCAAGAAATCCTCAAGGAAGACCGATGGCTGCCCTCCCCCCCTCGTCCGGATCGTCCCCCGCGCCGCAGGCGGCGCAGGACAAGCCAGCCCGCCTCCCCGAGGAGGGGGTGGTGGAACAGGCGATCCTCCAGATGGCGGGAGAAGCCGGGCCGGCGAGCTCGGTGGCCCCCACCGAGGTGGCGCAGAAAGTGTTTTCCGAAGCCGACTGGCAGCGCGCGCTGCCTGTGGTGCGCCGCGTGGCGCTGCGCCTTGCGCGCGAGGGGCGCCTCGTCCTGCTGCGCAAGGGCAAGATGGTGGCGCCCGAGGAGCTGCGCGGCGTCTATCGCCTCGCGGTGCCGCGCGACGAATAGCGCCGCATCCCCTCAGGGGGCGGGAAACAGCGTCCCGATCTTCCCCGTGGCGTAATAGGCCACGAGGCCGAGCCACTCCCGCACGCTGATGTCGGTGAGATCGAGCCCGAGGGCGACCCGCGAGAAGGTATCGTTCAGCCCGCCCGGCCCCACCGTGCGGAAGTCCACCGGATAGGCCGCCACGGGAAAATCCGCCGCCCGGAAGCAGCCCACCGCCCGCGGCATGTGATAGGCGCTGGTGATCAGCAGCCAGCGCTCGCCGGGCTTGGGA
>JAFIHR010000117.1 GCA_017849325.1 Xanthobacter autotrophicus
ACGCATGATCCGCTTCGAGTGGCTCCTCGCCTTCGCCGCTTTGCCCTTGCCGCTCCTGGTGCGGCTGATGATGCCGCGCGCCGGCCAGTCGCGGGCGGGCGCGCTCAAGGTGCCGTTCTTCCGCGACCTCGCCCAAGCCGGGCTGGCGCGCCGCAGCGCCGGCCGCGGGGGGATCTGGCGGCTCGTCGCCCTCAGTCTGATCTGGCTGCTGCTGGTGCTGGCAGCCGCGCGGCCGACCTTTGTGGGCACGCCGATCCCCCTGCCGCTGGCCGGGCGCGACCTGATGCTGGCGGTGGACCTCTCCGGCTCCATGTCGCGGGAGGACCTCTCCCTTGGCGGACGCATCGCCGACCGGCTCGACGTGGTGAAGGCGGTGGTGGACGAGTTCGTGTCGCGCCGGAAGGGCGACCGGGTGGGGCTGATCCTGTTCGGCAGCCGGGCCTATCTCCAAGCCCCGCTCACCTTCGACCGCAACGTGGTGCGTGAGCTGCTGGCCGAGGCCACCATCGGCATGACGGGGCAGGAAACCGCTATCGGCGATGCCATCACGCTGGCGGTGAAGACCCTGCGCTCGCGCCCCGAGGACGAGCGCGTGCTGATCCTGCTCACCGACGGCGCCAGCACCGCCGGCCTGCTCGATCCCATCGACGCCGCCGAGCTGGCGCAGCAGGAGAAGGTGAAGATCTACACCGTCGGCGTCGGCTCGGACCGCCCGATGTTCGGCATGAGCTTCGCCAATCCCGCCGCCGACCTCGACGAGGCGACCCTGCAGAAGATCGCGCAGATCACCGGCGGGCACTATTTCCGCGCCCGCGACGGGCAGGGGCTGGCCGCCATCTATGACGACATCGAGCGCATGGAGCCCTCGGCCGGCGAGCCGCGCTACCTCACCCCCACCGTCTCCCTGTTCCAGTGGCCGCTCGGGCTCGCGCTGCTGGCGAGCCTCGCCCTCGGCGCCGCGCTCGCCTGGCCCAGGCGCTGGCGGCGCCGCGCCGAGGCCCCCGCCGGCGAGGGCGCGCGGCCATGATCCCGGCAGGCTTCCATTTCCTGCGGCCCGAATGGCTGTTCGCCCTCGTCCCCGCGGCCCTGCTCGCGGCGATGGTCTGGCGGCAGCTCGGCGCGGGCGGCAAGGCCTGGGCGCGGATCGTCGATGCCCACCTCCTGCGCTTCCTCGCCCTGACCGACACGCGCCGCGCCCGGCGCTGGCCGGTGGCGGCGCTGCTCGCGGCATGGACGCTGGCAACCCTCGCCATGGCGGGGCCGAGCTGGGAGCGTCTGCCGAGCCCGGTGCTCGACCGGCGGGACCCGACCGTGGTGGTGCTCAGCCTCGCCCAGTCCATGAACGCCACCGACCAGAGCCCGACCCGGCTCGGCGCCGCGCGCCACAAGGTGGAGGACATCCTCAAGCGCATGCGCGGCGAACAGGTGGGGCTCATCATCTTCGCCGACCGGCCCTTCGTGGCCTCGCCCCTCACCGAAGACGGCCGGGTGATCGGCCAGATGCTGCCGGAGCTCGCCACCGACCTGATGCCGGTGGTCGAGAACCGGCCCGACCTCGCCATCACCCGCGCCATCGAGCTGCTGAAGAGCGCGGGCGCGCCCACGGGGCGCATCATCCTGCTCACCGACGGGCCGGGCGACGCGCCGGAGGAGACGGCGCAGGCCGCGGCGCAGGCCGCCCGTGACAGCTACCAGCTCAGCGTGATCGGCCTCGGCACCCGCGACGGCAGCACGCTGCTCGCCTTCGACGGCGCGCCGGCGCGCGCGCCCGACGGCACGACGCTCGTCACCCGCATGGATGCGGACGGCCTTGCCGGCCTCGCCTCGGCCGGCGGCGGCAGCTTCACGCCCGCCACCGCGGACGGCTCGGACCTCGAGCGCGTCTTCTCCGCAATGCTGGCCCGGCCGGGCGACATTCTGGAGAACACCGGCCTTTCGGCGGACCAGTGGGCCGACATGGGGCCATGGCTCCTCATCGGCGTGCTGCTGCTCGCGCCGCTCGCCTTCCGGCGCGGCTGGATCGCCGTCCTGCTGCTGACGGCGCTGCCGTCGCTGGCACCCCTCGGCCGCACGGCGGCGGCGCAGGACCTCACCTCCTCCCGGCAGTGGCGCGACCTGTGGCAGACCCCGGACCAGCAGGGCGCCTCAGCCCTCGCGCGCGGCGATTTCGAGGCGGCGAGCCGCAGCTTCGACGACCCGGCATGGCGGGCCAGCGCGCTCTACAAGGCGGGCGATTACGAGGCCGCGGCCGAGGCCTTCGCCCATGTTCCCGGCGGCGACTACAATCGCGGCAACGCCCTTGCCCATGCCGGCAAGCTGGAAGAGGCGCTGAAGGCCTACGACGCCGCGCTCGGCGCCGAGCCCGGCCATCAGGACGCCGCCTACAACCGCAACATCGTGCAGATCCTGCTCAAGAAGCAGAAGGACGACGAGCAGAAGAAGAAAGACCAGGACAAGAAGGACCAGCAGCAGGGCGATCAGGGCTCGGACAAGCAGCCCTCCGGCGGCCAGTCCGGCAAGAACCAGCCGGACAAGGGGCAGGACGGAAAAGGCCAGCCCGACAAGCCCGACGGCAAGGAGCAGAACGACAAGGCGGGCAACGGGGCCGACCAGAAGCCGCCCGCACGGCCGCAGGGCCCGGACAAGGCCGCGCAGCAGCCGCCACCGACGCCTCCGAAGCCGGCGGAAAACCCGCCGCCGGCACCGCTCCCCAAGCCTGAGGCCGCGAAATCCGACCCGCCGAAGCCGCCGCCGCCCGCGCCCTCCGGGGCGCAGGCGCCACGGGATCCCAAGCCCGCCGCTCCGGCGACGGCCGAGCGCGACCAGAACCGGGAGCAGATGCTGCGCATGGTGCCGGACGATCCCGCCGGGCTTCTGCGCGCCCGCATCCGCAGCCATTATGACGCCAGCGCCCCCTCGGGCCCCGGAGACCAGTGACGCCGTGAGCCGCCTTGCCTTGTCTCTCGCCCATGGGTGGGCCCGCCTGCTGCTCGGGGCCCTGCTGCTGATGTTCGCGCTTCCAACGGCGCCCGCCGGCGCGGCACGGCTCACCGGCACGGTGGACCACAGCTACATGGGCGCCCGTGAGACGGTCAATTTCGTCCTTGCCCTCGCCGGCGGCACCGGCGGCGAGCCCCCGGACCTGTCGCTCCTGGCCAAGGATTTCGACATCGTCGACCGCACCCGGCACAGCCGCTTCGAGGAGGTGGACGGACGCCGCGTCGAGGTGAACGAATGGGTGATGATCCTGGCGCCGAAGCGCACCGGCGTCCTCACCATCCCCAGCCTGACGGTGGAGGGGATGAGCTCCGCGCCAATCAAGGTCGAAGTGGTCCCGGCAGCGGCAACGGAGGCGCCG
>JAFIHR010000462.1 GCA_017849325.1 Xanthobacter autotrophicus
GACTATTTCAGAAACTGCGCGGAGAACGCCTCGACCTTCTCCGGCGTATCGAGGCCCTTGCTCATGGGCCACTGCCGCTCCTTGAAGAAGGCCTTCACCTCGCGCGTCTTCTCCTCGCCGTTGAAATACCAGCGCTCCACGCCGTCGGGCGAGACCACCGCCGGCCCGTCGGTGCGGTGGGCCTTGTCGCCTTCGAGCCAAAGCTTGGTGTCGGAATAAAGAAAGATGCCGACCTTGCGCGACATGTCGTCCCGATTGGCCTCATCCACCAGCACCATCTCCGACATACCCATTACTCCCGTTCGGCCCGATGCCACGTCCGCGCTGGCAGCGCGCGGCGCGCCGGGCGCCTCATGCGAAAATTCGCCCCAACCATAGGCGTTGAAAACCGATCCGTCTTCCCGCGCCGCCGGCTCAGCCGGCCGGAGCCTTGAAGCGCTCGTCGGCCGCGAGGGTGGCGAGGTTGTAGCCCTCCTCGCGCAGCACCCGCTGCACCGTCGGGCGCGCCAGCATGCGCCGGTAGTGGGCGGCGATATTGGGCGGCACCGGCAGATTGGTCTTGTCCGCCCAGAATTCCACGTAGAACAGGATGGCGTCGGCCACCGAGAAGCGGTCGGCCACATAGTCGCGCCCCTCCAGCATGGTGTTCAGGATGCCGAAGCCCTGGGCCACGATGTCCTTGCCAAGCCGCTCGATCTTCTCCGGGTCGGCGCCCATGCCGGAAAAGCTCTTGGTGGCGAACACCCGGGCGAAGCCCTGGCCGTGCACCGTGGTCACCACATAGCACATGGTCTCGAGCGCCCGCGTCTCCGCCTCCACATCCTCCGGCCACAGCTTGGCGCGCGGCCGGCTCCGGGCGAGCCAATAGGCGATGGCGGGCACTTCGGTGAGCACCGAGCCGTCGCCGCGCACCAGCGCGGGAATGGTGGACTTGGGATTGATCGCCACATAGTCCGGCTTGAAATGGTCGCCGGCGGGCAG
This sequence comes from Xanthobacter autotrophicus, assembly GCA_017849325.1. GTDB lineage: Bacteria > Pseudomonadota > Alphaproteobacteria > Rhizobiales > Xanthobacteraceae > Xanthobacter > Xanthobacter autotrophicus_B. The sequence continues at coordinate 982 of JAFIHR010000462.1, forward strand.
GTTGACGATATAGGCCTCGAAGATTTCCTCGAGCTCCTCGAGGATGATGTGGATCCCCGTCGAGCAGGAGCCGGGGGTCATGTAGAATTTCATCGCAGCCATGGATCGTCCTGAGCTTCCTGGGGCCGGCGCGCCGTTGCCGCCCCGAAGGGTTGCCGCCCTGAATGCAAGAATGCGTCCGCGCGCGCCGCCGCTCCCGACGCCCGGCATGTTTCCTGCAAAACCTCCGCTCAAACGCCGCGGGCGCCCGGCCCGCGTCCGGCAAAGCCGACAGCCCTGTTCCATTCGCGACACGGGGGTGGGGTGCCTCACGTCCCGAGGCGCCGCGGTCGGCACATGAGATCCGCGCTGCACGGATCCCTCGCGTGGCGAACGGCGCCCCTGCCAAGGCGCCGCGCCGAGACGACCGGACGGGTCCACCCCTCCGCCCGGCGCAGTGACAGGAGACGGAAGAAGACCATGTCGGAAGAGCAATCGGCAGAGGATATCGAGGTCTACGCCATCTGCGAGGTCGACAGCATCGACCCCGGCGAGGCCAAGGCGTTCAGCCTGTCGCGGGTCGGCGAGAACGGCGAGGCGCGGCCGTTCCGCATTTTCGTCGTCCGCACCAGCGGCAACGAGGTCGTCGGCTATGTGAACTCCTGCCCCCATGAGGGCACGTGGCTGAACATCGGCGGCGGCGAGTTCTTCAACAAGGACGGCACCCGCCTGCGCTGCGGCCGCCACGGCGCCGAGTTCGAGATCGAGACCGGCGCCTGCGTGTCCGGCCCCTGCAAGGAAAAGAGCCTGGAGCCGATCGCCCTCGCCGTCATCGGCGACGACGTGTGCCTCGTCGGTGTCGCCCTCGTGGAGGAGGAGGAGCGCCCTTTCCCCTACGACGACCTCGACGATACCATGGAAATTATGATCTCTCCCGATTGAACGGCCCCCGGCAGAGCACCGAGGACCGCGCCGCCGGAATAATTCGCCTCGCGCGATTTATTCCGCCCGGAGTGCGCTCTAAGGTGCCCGGCGGCCCCCTTCCGGAAGAGATCGTGCAGGACCCCATGACGCCCGACGCCAAACCCGACGTTTTGTCTGACGCCGGCGAGCAGCCGTGCCGCTTCTTCGTGACCTACACCGGCGTGAAGCTGCCCTTCAAGCTGGTGGAGCCCATCGAGGCGGAAGCCCTCACCCATCGAAACACCTTCATTCGTGCGTATTTCGATGAGGCGGGCCAGCTCTCCGGCTTCGACAAGATGGTCTATGGCGAGATCGAGCTCGCCCATCGCTATCAGTATCACGCCAACGGATCGCTGCGCCGCGCCGAGGTGACCATGGATGAGGAGACCGTCATCCTCACCTATGACGAGGCCGGCGCCCAGCTGACCGAGGCGTGAGCCGCATTGACCGGCGCGCCACAGGAGTGAGGCCATGACCGTGACGCAACTCATCGAAGCCCTCGCCAAGATGCCCGGCGAGGCGGTGGTGCTGATGGAGGCCGATGGCGGCCTCTCCCTGGTCAGCGCCCTCGATTTCGTGGAATCCCAGGGCGCCGGCGCGCCCGCCGAGGTCATCCTCCTGCCCAACATGGAGGAGTGAGTCGCCGCCCCGGCGGCGGCGCGAGCGCCGGCGGCTGCTCCAGCGTGGCGCGGGCGGCTGGTTAAGTCCTTGCATGGCAGGGTGATGCGGGACCTTCAGGCGGCCCGGAAGCGAGAGCTTTCCGCCGGAATCGGGGTCCCGGCGGAATTTTCGCCGCGGTGCCCGGGCCAACGGGCGCACAGGCGGCCGAGTGGAGCAGGACCTCATGGCCGAGACCGAAGAGCAGGTTGCAGAGCAGGTTTCCATGTTCGAGCGCATCGGCGGCTTCGTCGTCATCGACCGCCTGGTGGAGACCTTCTACGAGCGCATGGACACGCTGCCCGAGGCGCGCACCATCCGCGCCATGCACGCCGACGA
>JAFIHR010000118.1 GCA_017849325.1 Xanthobacter autotrophicus
GCCCTTTGCGATCAGGCGGAAGGAGGGGGCCGGCCCCTCCCCCAGCGGCAGATGGCGCGAGGCGGACGGTGCCTTGGTCCGGTTTGCCAGAAAAGTCTTAACGATCCTGTCTTCCAGGGAATGAAAAGTAACCACGACGAGCCGCCCGCCCGGCTTCAGCACCCGCTCGGCGGCGCAAAGCGCCTCCACCAGCTCGTTCAGCTCCTCGTTCACGGCGATGCGCAGGGCCTGGAAGGTGCGGGTGGCGGGATGGATCTCGCCGGGCTTCGAGCGCACCACGCGGGACACGATCTCGGCGAGCTGCGCCGTGCGGGTGATGGGCGCCTCAGCGCGGGACTTCACGATGGCCTTGGCGATGGGACGGGAAAGCCGCTCCTCGCCCAGGGTGTAGATGAGATGGGCGAGGTCAACCTCGTCGAGGTCCGCCACCAGGTCGGCGGCCGAGGGGCCCTCGTCGCCCATGCGCATGTCGAGCGGGCCGTCGCGGCGGAAGGAGAAGCCGCGCTCCGCCTGGTCGAGCTGCATGGAGGAGACGCCGATATCGAGCACCACCCCGTCGAGCGGGGCGAAGCCGTGCTCCGTGGCGATGGCGTCGAGCTGGGAGAAGCGGCCCTCGACCAGCGTGAGGCGGCCCTGCAGCTCCTCGACGAGAGAGGCGCCGGCCCGGATCGCCGTGGGGTCGCGGTCGATGGCGAGGAGCCGGCAGTCGGCCGCGGCGAGAATCGCGCGGCTGTAACCTCCCGCGCCGAAGGTGCCGTCCACGTAGGTGCCGGCGTCCTTCGGCGCGAGGTGCGCGAGAACCTCGGCGAGCATCACGGGCAGGTGACGGGCCGGTCCGCCAGCGGCGTCGGCGGGGCCGACCCCGCGGCCCGTCGTCATGCCTTCGTACCCTCCGGGTTCCCCGCTCGGGAGCCGATGGCCTGGCGCAGCTCGCGCACCCGTCGGGTGGCCTCCGCGAGATGCGCCTTCAACCGCTCCGGTTCCCAGATGCGGAACTTGTGGCCGAGGCCCACGAAGGCCACCTGGTCGGTGATGCCGGCGTGGGCTTTCAGCGTATCGGTCAGCACCACCCGGCCTTCCGGGTCGATGCGCAGGGTCTCGCTGGTGCCGTAGAGGGCGGCGGCCAGCTCCTCGCTTTCCTGCGAATAGGGCGGATAGCGCGCGATCAGCGCGTCGATCTCCGCCAGGAGCATGTTGCCGCCCGCGTCCAGCGCCGGCTCGGCGAGGCTCGGATGGCAATAGAGGCCCTCCGCGCCGTCTTTCGTCAGGACGGTCCGGTAGGGCGCGGGGATGGAGACCCGGCCCTTGGCGTCGAGGCGCATGGTGTAGGTGGACACGAAGCGGTCCATGACGCCCCTCGTCCCCCTTCAAGCGAATAGCGATGCGGCCCCGGCCCCTCCGGAGCAGCCCCCTGGCCCTGTGGCCACCAGCGGGACGGCACGGGTGCCGCCCAGTATTTCTTGGGTAATAATGGGTTAACATGGGATTTCATGGGCGTCAACGGAATCCCATGGGTTTGCCGGGAATTGGCGGCGCTTTCGGTCCGGTTCGCGACGGCTGGAAACGGATCCGGCGGCGTGCCGGGCGGCCGTGGACGGGCCGCGCGGCTTGACGTCGGGCGCCGGCGCCGTCATCTCTCCCCCACCAGCCGGCCGGGCGGCCGCGGCATTTCGATGTCGAGGAAAGTCCGGGCTCCATGGAGACACGGTGCCGGATAACGTCCGGCGGGGGCGACCCTAGGGAAAGTGCCACAGAAATCAGACCACCCGCGAAGGCGCCTCGGCTCCGCGCGGGCCAGGGTGAAACGGTGGGGTAAGAGCCCACCGCGCGGCCGGTAACGGAAGCGGCACGGCAAACCCCACCGGGAGCAAAGTCGAATAGGGACGGCACGGGCAACCACCCCCGTCTTCCGGGGCGCCGTCCGGGTTGACTGCTAGAGGCGCCGGGCAACCGGCGTCCCAGAGGAATGGCCGCCACGCGGGCGCAAGCCCGCCGTACAGAACCCGGCTTACAGGCCGGCTGGTGCTTCAATAGGGATGACGGGACGCGGCGCCGGGCGATATCGCCGCAGGGGACCGCCGCGTGGCCGCCCGGTCATCGCCCCTTGCCCGGCACTGCGCTAGAAGGGCACAGGGGAGGCACGCCCATGCTCTACGATTTCATCATCATCGGCGGCGGCATCGTGGGCGTGTCCACCGCCATGCACCTGTGCGAGCACCGGCCCGGCGCCGGCATCCTGGTGCTGGAGAAGGAAGCCGGCCTCGCCCACCACCAGACCGGGCACAACAGCGGCGTCATCCACGCCGGCATCTATTACGCGCCCGGCTCCTTCAAGGCCGAGCTGTGCCGGCGCGGCGCCATCGCCACCAAGGCCTTCTGCGCGGCCAACGCCATCCCCTACGAGGTGCCCGGCAAGCTGGTGGTCGCCACCGACGCCGAGGAGATGGCCCGCATGGACGCCCTCTACGAGCGGGCGGTGGCCAACAACGTCGAGGTGGAGCGCATCGACGCCGCCGAGCTGAGCCGCCGCGAGCCGGCCATCCGTGGCCTCGGCGCGCTGCTCGTGCCGTCCACCGGCATCGTCAGCTATCGCGAGGTCGCCGCCGCCATGGGCCGCGAGGTCACGGCGGCGGGCGGCACGATCCGCTTCGGCGAGAAGGTGGTGGGCCTCACGGAAACGCCGGACGCGGTGGTGGTGACCACCGACAAGGGCGAATATCGCGCCGCCCGGCTCGTCGCCTGCGCCGGGCTCCAGGCGGACCGGATCGCGCGCCTCGGCGCCGTGCCGATCTCCTGCCGCATCCTGCCGTTCCGGGGGGAATATTTCCGCCTGCCGCCGGCGCGCGACGCGCTCATCTCGCACCTGATCTATCCGGTGCCGGATCCCGCGCTGCCGTTCCTCGGCATCCACCTCACCCGGATGATCGACGGATCGGTGAGCGTCGGGCCGAACGC
>JAFIHR010000119.1 GCA_017849325.1 Xanthobacter autotrophicus
AGGCCGAGGCCGGCGCCGGGAATCTTCGTCTGCCGGGCCGGATCGACGCGAAAGAAGGGCTCGAACACCTGGCCCATGAGCGCCTCGGGAATGCCCGGGCCGTCATCCTCGATCATCAGCACCGCGCGGTTGCCCTCGGGCGCCACCGAGACCCGCGCGCCGCGGCCATGGGTGGCGGCGTTCATCACCAGATTGCGCACCGCCCGCTTCAGCGACAGCGGCCGGCCCGACACCTCCACAGGCCGGCTCCTCGCCAGCACCGCCGCGCCGCCCACCAGCGCCACCTCTTCGACCACGTCGCGGGTGAGCCGATCGAGGCGGATCGCCTCCTCGGGCGTGCCCTCCGCATCCTCCCGCACCAGCCGGATCGCGCTGTCGGCGATGCGGTCCAGCTCGGCGAGGTCGGCCAGCCAGCGCTCGCGCTCCTCCTCGTCGGGCAGAAATTCGGCGCGCAGGCGCATGCGCGTGAGCGGCGTCCTGAGATCGTGGGCGGCGCCGGCGACGATGCGCATGCGGCTCTCCATCGCGCCCTTCAGCCGGGCCGACAGCCGGTTGATGGCCCGCGCCGCCGCCTTCACCTCCGCCGGGCCATCCTCGGCGAGCACCGGCGGCTCGCCGTCCGGGCCGATGCGCGCGGCCGCCTCCTCGACGAGGGCGAGGGGCTTCATCAGCCGCCGCACCGCCACCATCACCACCACGATGATGCCCAGCGCCACCAGCGCCAGCCAGGTGCCGAGGCTCAGCGTGCGCCCCGGCGGCGGACCCATCAGGCCGAAGCCGGCACGGGTGACGAGCCAGCGCCCGTCAGCCAGCTGCAGCGCCACCTGGACCGGCGCCATCGGTGTAGCCGGCGCCAGGCCGGGCGCGGCGGACGGGCCGTCGTCGCCGGGACCCACATTGATCACCCGCACCGGGGCACGGACGCCGCGCCGGGCGAGGGCGTCCTGCAGCGTGCGGGTCGCCGCCTCGCGCACCCGGCCGGTGGGCGGCGCGGCGCGGATGCCGAAGCCGCCGGGCGAGGTGAGGGAGGGGGCAGTCGCCGCCAGCTTCGCCATGAGGACGAGCTCATCGACCTCGCTCTCCCCGGGCGGCGGCGGGCCGGGTGGCGCGACCAGGAAGAAGGAGGCGGCGTTGGCGAAGGCCACGATGCCGAACACCGCGACGATCAGCAGCGCGGTCACCTGGGCGCGCAGGGTCCTCACGCCGCCGGCTCCTCGGTCTCCACCTTCACCGCCAGCTGGTAGCCGCCGTTGCGCAGCGTCTTGAAGATCTGGAACGCGCCGCGGTCGCCCAGCTTGCGGCGCAGCCGGCTCACCAGCACGTCCACCGAGCGGTCGAAGGGGCCGGCCTCGCGGCCCTTGGTGATGTCGAGAAGCTGCTCGCGCGAAAGGATGCGCCCGGGCCGTTCGAGGAAAGCGACGAGGAGATCGAACTCCGCCCCGGTGAGGCCGACGTCGGTGCCCTCCTCGCTCAGCACCCGGCGGGTGTCCGGCTCGGCGGTGAAGCCGGCGAAGCGATAGCTGCGGCCCGCCGGCGCGCTCGCCTCCAGCGCCGAGGTCCGGCGCAGCACGGCGCGGATGCGCGCCACCAGCTCGCGCGGGTTGAACGGCTTGCCGAGATAGTCGTCGGCGCCGATCTCAAGGCCGATGATGCGGTCCACCTCCTCCTTCAGCGCGGTGAGCAGGATGATGGGGATGCGCGACTTCGCCCGCAGCGCCCGGCACAGGTCGAGCCCGGAGGCGTCCGGCAGCATGAGGTCGAGCACCACGAAGTCGATGCCCTGCGTGGCGAGCTTCTCCTCCATCTCGCGCCCGTCGGCGGCGGTGGTGACGCGAAAGCCCTGGGCCGAAAGGTAACGGCCCAGCAGGCGGCGGATCTCCTGATCGTCGTCCACGACGAGAATGTGCGGCCCACTCTCCACGGCTGAAAACTCTCGTCCCTTCCTGCGTCTTTCGCCCCGCCCACCATGTTACGGCGGCGGCACCCCGGCGGCGGGCCGACGTGCAACAGTTCGTTGCCCCACCGTGTGCAGCAACATTGCGATACAAATTGGTTCGTCCGGGAGACGTTCGGATACAGACGGACCTCTTCCAGCAACGCCCCGCCGCCATGGTACGCCCCGTTCCGAAACGAGAGAGGCGTCGCCATGGCCCTTTACGGAGTTCGCGCCCGGCTGCTGACCGGCACCGTCATGGTGCTGAGCTTTGCCGGCGTTGCCTGGGCGAAGAGCGGATCCTGGAGCGAGACGGCGGCCTATTCGCCGGCCGAGATGCGGGTCGTCGCCGAAGAGGCGGCCGCCGGCGGGCCGATCTGGGGCGATGCCCTGTGGGCCGACGACACCTGGGCGCTGGACGGGCCGGAGCTTCCTCCCGCCCCGCCGGCCGAAGCCGATGCGCCCGGCGCGGTGCGCATGGCCCATGCGGCGCCGCCTCCCGGCGCGCCCGGTCCCGAAACTCCCCCCGATCGCCGCGCCGGGCCGCCCGGCGGACCGCCTCCTGCGCAGATGAGGCTCGCGCGGATCCTGGCCGCGGCCGAGACCGCCGTCGGCATCCGCGCCGACCAGATCGATGCGTGGCGCTCCTATACCGACGCGCTGCAGGCCCTCGCCGCGCCGCCGCCCCCGCCCCCTGCGCCGCCGGCCGCCGGGACCAAGCCCGAAGCCTTCACCCTCACCTCGGCCTTCGCCGCGCACATGGTGGAGCGCGGCCAGGAGGCCGCCCGCCTGAAGGAGGCCGCCACCACGCTGAAGGCGCGCCTCGCGCCCGAGCAGCTGGAGCGCCTCGCCCGCATCGAGCCGGTGCTTCTGCCGCCGCCGCCCCGCCCTCCGGGACCGCCTCGGGGCGGCATGGCGGACGGACCGCCCGGCGGATCTCCGCGAGGCCCGGCCGCGCCATCCACGGATCGCCCGCCGCAACGGTGAGGCATCGGTAAGGAGGGGGTTCTCGCCGCCCTGATCGACCTCCTCCCCACAGCGGGCGTGTCGCCGAGGACACGCCCGCTGTTCATTTTTGCACGGCGAATGGGCGCGGACGGAACAATCTGGAGGTGTCTAAGTAATACTTGGCAACTTGCAATCGAAGACCTGTCACCTAAGTTTCGCAAGCCCGGTGTAGGAAGAGCGTGAAAACGTTTTCATCCTACGCGGCGGCGAGCGAACGGCGCTCTCGCGCGTCGGATGGAGGGTCATCGATTGCCACGCGTCATCACCATACGCACCGTTGCTGAACGTGCCGGCTGCTCCATCGCCACGGTGAGCCGCGTCATCAACGGCTCGGCCCGCACCAGCCCACAGGTGGAGGCCCGGGTGCGCGCGGCGGTGAAGGAGCTGGGCTTCCGCCCGAGCGAGCTCGGCCGCTCCCTGAAGAGCCTGCGGACCCGCACCGTGGGCGTGGTGATCCCGAGCCTCACCAATCCGGTGTTCGCCGCGGCCGTCGCCGGCATGGAGGCGGAGGCGCGCCGGCGTGGCCACACCCTTCTGCTCACCGCCACCGACTACGACGCCCTGCGCGAGCCCGAGCTGGTGGAGACGCTGGTGGCGCAGAGCGTCGCCGGCCTCGTGCTGACGGTGAGCAACGCCACCGGGAATCCGACCCTCGATGCCCTCGACGAGGAAGGCATTCCCTACGTCCTCGTCTTCAATGAGCCCGAGGACAGCGGACGCGCCGCCGTCTG
>JAFIHR010000463.1 GCA_017849325.1 Xanthobacter autotrophicus
GCCCGGCGCGGCACGCCGGCGCGGACGAGCTAAATTATCCTTATAATCAAGCACCTTATACCAACGGCCCCGGTCTTGCTTTTCCGCGCCCGATCCGCGGCGTGGGCAACGCGGATCGACCTCCCGCACCGCTTACAAGCACCCGCGCCGGATCCGCCCAGCCGGATCCCCCCGCGCGGCACAACAACGGTTCGAAGGCGGGAAAGGCCGCATCTGCCGCGCGGCCCTTTCGCTGCACCGCCCGCTCCGCGCCGGAGCCGGGCCGAGTTCCCCCGCAGTCTTGGCGATCAGGCGGGGGACGGGGAGGCAAAGCCAAGGAGGGTCGGCCGGAGGCGGCAGTCAGCGCCGTCTCCGGCCGTCTCATGCTACCGGCTCGGGCAGGAATGCCGCGCCATTCTGCGTGCGGCGCACAAAAACATATTCAACGTTCGGCCGATTTCGGCTATAGGTAGCGAATACGACATGGCGCCGCGCGCCGCGCATGGCCTTTCGTTCGGTATCAGAGTGCGTCTCGACGCCCTGCTTTGCCGCTCGCGACCGGCTCCCGCCACAAAGTGTCGACATCTGTCGCCGGCCGCCTTGAGTTCCGCGAGCTGCGGCAGGGGGCTGCCCGAAACCGGCGGCGCCACAACCTCCGGCCCTGGTCTCACGCACCATACGCCGCCCTCCCCCGGTGCCCTCCGATGAGCAGATTTACCTCCATCTGCGGTGAATTGCGGCATTTGCGTGAGCAGAACTTGAACCTGCGCAAAGATTAATCACACATGCTGTCAGGTTGGGCACGACATTGGAACCAAACTCAATCAAAATGTCAGCAATCAGACAAAAACGAACGGGATGGGAACCTCAGGGTGACGGAGATAGGCCCATGGTTCACGATGAAGCAGTGCACGACGCCCACGATGGCGCGCGGCAACCCCTTCGTGCTCAAGTACCGCTTATTCCGCTGAGTGAGGTCGCGCTTACGGGGATCTACGAGATCTCCAAGATCCTCACGGCGCCCAACCGGCTGGAGCAGACGCTTTCGAGCGTGGTGAATCTGCTGTCCTCGTTCCTGCAGATGCGCCACGGCGTCATTTCGCTGCTCGCCGACGACGGCGTTCCGGACATCACCGTCGGCGCCGGCTGGAATGAAGGCACCGACGACCGCTACCGCGCCCGGCTGCCCGAGAAGGCGATCGGGCAGGTGGTGGCGACCGCAGTGCCGCTGATCGCCGAGAACGTGGCCACCCACCCGTCCTTCAGCGCCGCCGACGCGGAGGCTCTAGGCGCGACAGGTGACACCCGTGTGTCATTCATCGGCGTGCCCATCCGCGTGGCCTCCAAGGTCATCGGCACGCTGACCATCGACCGGGTGTGGGACGGACGCACCGTCTTCCGGCTCGATTCCGATGTGCGCTTCCTGACCATGATCGCCAACCTCATTGGGCAGACCGTCATGCTGCACCGCGCAGTCTCCCGCGACCGCGAACGCCTCATGGCGGAGAGCGGCCGGCTCCAGAAGGAATTGTCCGAGCTGAAGCCCCACGTACGCGAGCGCAAGAAGATCTTCGTCGACGGCATCGTCGGCGAGAGCCCGGAGATCCGGGCGCTGCTCGACAAGATCAACATCGTCGCCAAGTCCAGCTCGCCCGTGCTGCTGCGCGGCGAATCGGGCACCGGCAAGGAGCTGATCGCCAAGGCGATCCACGAATTGTCGCCCCGGGCCAAGGGCCCCTTCATCAAGCTGAACTGCGCGGCGCTGCCGGAATCGGTGCTGGAATCCGAGCTGTTCGGCCATGAGAAGGGCGCCTTCACCGGTGCGGTCGGCGCCCGCAAGGGCCGTTTCGAACTGGCCGACAAGGGCACCTTGTTCCTCGACGAGATCGGCGAGATCTCCGCCGCCTTCCAGGCCAAGCTGCTGCGCGTGCTGCAGGAGCAGGAGTTCGAGCGGGTCGGCGGCAACAACACCATCAAGGTCAACGTGCGGGTGGTCTGCGCCACCAACCGGAACCTTGAGGAGGCGGTGGCCCACAACGAGTTCCGCGCCGACCTCTATTACCGCATCTCGGTGATCCCGGTGCTGGTGCCCTCGCTGCGCGACCGGCGCTCGGACATCCCGCTGCTCGCCACGGAATTCCTCGACCGCTTCAACCGCGAGAACGGGCGCCACCTCACCTTCGAGCGCGACGCCATCGACGTGCTCATGGGCTGCGGCTTCCCGGGCAACGTGCGCGAGCTGGAGAACTGCGTGCAGCGCACCGCCACCCTGGCCCAGAGCGATGGCATCGACGCCAACGACTTCGCCTGCCGCCACAACGAGTGCCTGTCGTCTTTGCTGTGGCGCAGCGCGCACGAGCACGAGCCGCGGCACTTCTCCGAGCATCCGCTGCCCATCGTCGCGGCGCCTGCGGTGACCCCGCCGCCGGCCCCCATCGCGCCTGCGGTCGAGAGCGCGTCCGTGGTCCGCCTGCCCGTCGGCGCCCCGAACGGTGCGGCAACCAACGGCGTGGGCCTGAATGGCAACAGCCTCAACGGCAACAGCATGAACGGCAGCAGCCTCAACGGCAGCGGCCTCAATGGCAGCGCGCTGAACGGAAGCGGTCTGGCCGGCAGCGCGGCCGCTGCGGCGGCCATCCGCGAGCCGTTCTGCAACGAGGACGATCTCTCCGAGCGGGAACGGCTGGTGGACGCCATGGAGCGGGCCGGCTGGGTCCAGGCGAAGGCCGCCCGCCTGCTCGGCCTCACCCCCCGGCAGATCGGCTATGCGCTGAAGAAGCATTCCATCGAGATCAAGCGGTTCTGAAGCCGCGCTTGCCTCTTGGGCCCTCCCGAGCCCCCGGGCCTTTCACGTTTCCCCTGACGTGAAAGGCCCTTGTTTTGCGGGCCTTCGGACC
>JAFIHR010000120.1 GCA_017849325.1 Xanthobacter autotrophicus
CGCCCGCCGGCGGAAGGCAAGGACGGCCCGATCACCGTGCGCAACGACACCGGCGTCTACGAGGGCGGGGAGATCTCCATCTTCTACGACCCGATGATCGCCAAGCTCGTCACCCACGCCCCCACCCGCGCCATGGCCATCGAGGCCCAGGCGGATGCGCTCGACGCCTTCGCCATCGACGGCATCGGCCACAACATCCCCTTCCTCTCGGCGCTGATGTCCCATCCGCGCTGGCAGGAAGGCCGGCTCTCCACCGGCTTCATCGCCGAGGAATATCCCGAGGGCTTCTTCCCCCGCGCGCCGGAAGGCGAGCTGGTGCACTACCTCACCGCCGTGGCGTCGGTGATCGACCACATCCAGAACACCCGCAAGCGCAAGATCTCCGGCCAGACGAGCGGCATTCCGGTGAGCTTCGCCAAGCGCCGCATCGTCAACCTCACCTCCGGCGAGGACATCATCTCGACGCCCTGCGAGGTGGAAGCGGTGGACGGCGGCTTCAAGGTGCAGATCTTCGCCGCCGACGGCACGCCGGGCCATGCCCACCTGCTGCGCTCGACCTGGAAGCCCGGCGATGCGGTGTGGACCGGCACCATCGACGCCGACCAGGTGGCGATGCAGGTGCGCCCGATCTCCAACGGCGTCGCCCTCGCCCATCGCGGCATCGCCACCAAGGCGCGGGTCTACACCGAGCTGTCGTCGCGCCTCGCCGCGCTGATGCCGAAGAAGGAATCCGCCGCTGGCGGCAAGGAGCTGCTCTGCCCCATGCCCGGCCTCGTGGTCTCCATCGCGGTGACCCCCGGCCAGGAGGTGAAGAACGGCGAGATCCTCGCCATCGTGGAAGCCATGAAGATGGAGAACGTGCTGCGCGCCGAGCGCGATGGCATGATCAAGGCGGTCCACGCCAAGCCCGGCGACAGCCTCGCCGTGGATGCGGTGATCCTGGAATTCGCGTGATGGCGGCGCCTCTCTCCCTTGCCCGGTGCGGACGCACGCCGTCCGACCTCCGCCCAGCTACTGGGCGGGGCAGCGAGAGAGGCCGAGCCAGCGCCGGCATGGCCGGCGGTGCGCGCGGGGCGGGGGGCGCTTCATGACCTCGGTGATGAAGCTCAACCGCACCTATTATGCGGTCTTCCTGGTGCTCTACGCCGCGCTGATGGCCGGAACGGCATTCTATCTCGACGACCTCGGGCTTGAGCGCTATGCCAGGGCCATCCGGACCGGACTGACAGGGGCCTATGTCATCTGCTCCAGCGCGCGCCTTGCCGACGCGGGCTTCCGTTTCCTGCGCAGCTTCGCGGGCATCATTCTGGTGCTGTTCGTGCTGCCGGCGACGGCATTCGTCGCCTATGTCGTTTACATCGGGCTTCCTAAAGTGCCGGAGGAACACGAGCCCATCATCGTGTTGGTCGCCGTGGGGGCCGGGCTGACGCTGCAGATCCTCGTCACGCTGTTCTGCTTCCTGTTTCCAAGCGCGGCCCAGCCGGCCGCCGAGGCTGCCGGTCCGCTCCTGGGTCACCCGACGTCGGGTGGCCGGGCGGTCGAACGGCAGGAACCGAGGTTCTGACATGCGCCTCCTCTCCCACCTCCTGACACGCTTCGTCGAGAAGGGCCGGCTCACGGTCATCACCGCCGATGGCGGGCGCCATGTGTTCGGCTCCGGCGAGGGTGGGCCCTCGGTCACCGTGCGGATGCACGACAAGAAGCTGGAGACCGACCTTTTCTTCAATCCCGAGCTTATCGCCGCCGAAGCCTATATGGACGGCCGCCTCTCGTTCGAGGACGGGGCGGGCGCGTTCGAGCTGCTCTCGCTCTTCTCGGCGAACCGCAAGGGGCTCGGCAGCCATCCGGTGCAGCAGGCGCTCCGGCGCGGCTGGCGGGCGGTGAAGCGCTTCCAGCAGGCCAATCCCATCGGCAAGGCGAAGGAAAACGTCTCCAGCCATTACGACCATCCGGCCGCCTTCTACCGGCTGTGGCTGGACGAGACGATGACTTACAGCTGCGCTTATTTCCGCGAGCCCAGCGAGCCGCTGGCGGAGGCGCAGCGCAACAAGTTCCGCCACATCGCCGCGAAGCTGAAGCTCTCGCCCGGACTCAGGGTGGCCGAGATCGGCTCCGGCTGGGGCGCGCTCGCCATCTTCATGGCGAAGGAATGCGGGGCGAAGGTCACCGCCATCAACGTCTCGCCGGAGCAGCTCGCCGAGAGCCGGCGCCTCGCGCAGGTGGCCGGCGTGGCCGACCAGATCGATTTCCGCGAGGTGGATTATCGCGAGCTGAAGGGCAAGTTCGACCGTGTGGTCTCCATCGGCATGATGGAGCATGTGGGCGTCAATCATTTCGACGAATACTTCACCACCATCCGCAATCTCTTGGACGACGGCGGCTTCGCGCTGATCCATGCCATCGGCCGCATGTCGCCCCCCGGGACCACGGCGCCGTTCATCCGCAAGTACATCTTCCCCGGCGGCTATGTGCCGGCGCTGTCGGAAGTGTTCGCCTCCACCGAGCGCACCCATCTGTGGGTGGACGACTGCGAGGTGCTGCGGCTGCATTATTACTGGACCATCCGCGCCTGGCGGCAGAACTTCATGGCCAAGCGCGCCGAGGTGGATTCCATGATGGGCGAGCGCTTCGGCCGCATGTGGGAATTCTATCTCGCCGCGGTGGAGCTCTCCTTCCTGCACGGCTCCAACATGGTGTTCCAGCTCCTGCTTTCGGAAAAGCGCGACGACGTGCCGGTGGTCCGCGACTACATGGTCGACGGCGAGCGCGCCCTCGCCGCGACGGAGGCGCCGTGATGCCGGCCGCCGCGGCTTTCCCCCATCCAATCTCCATCATCCGTGCTTGAGAGGGCCACCCCATGACCACTCTGCCCTTCGCCGCCGATCTCGCCCCGGTCACCCGCGAGGATTGGCTGAAGCTCGTGGAAGGCGTGCTCAAGGGCGCGCCCTATGAGAAGAAGCTCGTCACCACGACCTATGAGGGCCTGGCGCTCGACGCGCTGCCGGCGCGCAAGCCCGACGCCCCCATCGTCGCGGGCCGCCCCGCCGGCGCGCCCTGGACCATCTCCATGCGGGTGGACCAGCCGGACCTCGCCGCCGCCAACGCCCAGGCGCTGGAGGATCTCGACGGCGGCGCCTCCGGCCTCTCGCTGGTGTTCGCCAGCGGCGCGCCCCATGCCCACGGCTTCGGCCTGCCCGACGGCGCCGACCTCGGCGTGGTGCTGAAGGACGTGATGCTGGATCTCATCGAGACCCGGCTGGAGATCGGCGGCTTCGTCGGCCGCGAGGATGCCCTCGCCTTCGCCGCGCTGGTGGAGGCCCGCAAGCTCGATCCCAAGGCGGTCAAGGTCTCGTTCGGCCTCAATCCGCTCGGCGCCTTCGCCGCGGTGGGCTCCCTGCCCATGGCCTGGCCGCTGTTCGCCAAGCGCTTTTGCGAGACCTCGGCCATCCTCGCCGCCCACGGCTTCGTCGGCCCGTTTGCCCGGGCGGACGGCGCCATCTTCCATGCGGCCGGCGCGTCCGACGCGCAGGAGCTGGCCGCCGTGCTCGCCACCGCGGTCGCCTATCTGAAGGCCTATGCGGAGGCCGGCGTGCCGCTCGCCGATGCGGCCGCGCACATCGACGTGGCGCTCACCGCCGACGTGAGCCAGACGGCCACCGTCGCCAAGTTCCGCGCCATGCGGCTCCTGTGGGGCGCCATGCTGCGCGAGTGCGGCCTCGCCGAGACTCCGCTCAAGCTCCACGGCACCACGGCGTGGCGTTCCATGACCCGGCGCGACCCTTATGTGAACCTGCTGCGCTCCACGGTGGCGGCGTTCGCGGCGGGCGTCGGCGGCGCCGACAGCGTGACCGTGCTGCCCTTCACCCAGGCCCTCGGCCTGCCCGACGCCTTCGCCCGGCGCCTCGCCCGCAACACCCAGGTGATGCTGATCGAGGAATCCAACGTCCACCGCGTGGCCGATCCCGGCGCCGGCGCGGGCGCGGTGGAGGCCCACACCAACGGCCTCGCCGCCGATGCCTGGGAGATCTTCCGCACCATCGAGCGGCGCGGCGGCATGGCCGACGTGCTGGAGGACCGCTGGCTGCACGGCGAGATCGCCGGCGTCGTCGCCCGCCGCGACAAGGATGTCGCCACCCGCAAGCTGCCGCTCACCGGCACGTCGGAATTCCCCATCCTGGTGCAGGAGGCGCCCGAGGTGCTGGCGCCGCTCGCCGCCGAGCCCGCCCCGGTGGCCGACGGCGCGCTCCAGCCCCACCGCATCGCCGAGCCCTACGAGGCGCTGCGCGATGCCGCCGATGCGGCTCCCGCGCGGCCCCGCGTGTTCCTCGCCGCGCTCGGCCCGGTGGCTGCGTTCACGGCGCGCGCCACCTTCGCCAAGAACTTCTTCGAGGCCGGCGGCATCGCCGCCGACGTGCCGGACGCCTTCGCCGATCTGGCCGCGCTGGTTGCGGCCTTCAAGGCGGCGGGAACGCCCTTCGCCTGCCTCGTCTCCTCGGATGAGGTCTACGGCGCGGAAGCCGCCGGCGCCGCCAAGGCGCTGAAGGAAGCGGGCGCCAGCGCGGTCTGGCTCGCCGGCAAGCCGGCCGAGATCGAGGACGAGCTGAAGGCCGCGGGCGTGGGCGACTTCATCTTCGCCGGCTGCGACCTGCTCGCCACCCTTGCCAAGGCGCAGGCCGCCGCCGGCCTCGCCTGAAGAGACGACATCGCGGACCACGGCTCACGCACGGTCAAAGCCGTCGCGACACCGGGCCGATTGAGCTAGGATGACTGCCATGAGCCAGATCCCGAACTTCGCCGATATCGACTGGCGCGCGCCGGAGCTGCCGGCGCCCACGTCGGACGCCGCCCCCTGGACCACCCCCGAGGGGATCCCGGTGAAGCCGCTCTACGGCCCGGCCGATATCGCGGGGCTCTCCTTCATCGATACCTATCCCGGCGTCGCGCCCTTCCTGCGCGGGCCCTATGCGGCCATGTACGCCACCCAGCCCTGGACCATCCGGCAATATGCCGGCTTCTCCACGGCGGAGGATTCCAACGCCTTCTACCGGCGCAACCTCGCCGCCGGCCAGAAGGGCCTGTCGGTGGCCTTCGACCTCGCCACCCACCGCGGCTACGACTCCGACCATCCGCGCGTCGCCGGCGACGTGGGCATGGCTGGCGTCGCCATCGACTCTATCTATGACATGCGCACCCTGTTCTCCGGCATTCCGCTGGACCAGATGAGCGTGTCCATGACCATGAACGGCGCTGTGCTGCCGGTTCTGGCGCTCTATGTGGTGGCGGCGGAAGAACAGGGCGTGCCCCACGCCAAGCTCTCCGGCACCATCCAGAACGACATCCTCAAAGAATTCATGGTGCGGAACACCTATATCTATCCGCCCGCACCCTCCATGCGCATCATCTCCGACATCTTCGCCTATACGTCGAAGGAGATGCCGCGCTTCAACTCCATCTCCATTTCCGGCTACCACATGCAGGAAGCCGGCGCGACGCAGGACCTGGAGCTGGCCTACACCTTGGCCGACGGCGTGGAATACGGCCGCGCCGGCGCCGCCGCGGGCCTTCCCATCGATGTGTTCGCGCCGCGCCTCTCCTTCTTCTGGGCCATCGGCATGAACTTCTTCATGGAGGTGGCGAAGCTCAGGGCCGCCCGCCTCCTGTGGACCCGGCTGATGACCGACCTCGGGGCGAAGAACCCGAAGTCCCTGCCGCTGCGCACCCATTCTCAGACCTCGGGCTGGTCGCTCACCGCCCAGGACGTGTTCAACAATGTGATGCGCACCGCCATCGAGGCCATGGCGGCGACCCAGGGCCAGACCCAGTCGCTCCACACCAACGCGCTGGACGAGGCGCTGGCGCTGCCCACCGACTTCTCGGCCCGCATCGCCCGCAACACCCAGATCATGCTGCAGCAGGAGAGCGGCACCACCCGGCAGATCGATTTGTGGGGCGGCTCCTTCTTCGTGGAGAAGCTCACCGCCGATCTCGCCGCCAAGGCGTGGGCGCACATCCAGGAGGTGGAGCAGCTCGGCGGCATGGCCAAGGCCATCGAGGCCGGCATCCCCAAGCTGCGCATCGAGGAGGCCGCCGCCACCACCCAGGCCCGCATCGACGGCGGCGCCCAGACCGTGGTGGGCGTGAACAAGTTCAAGCCCGAGCGCGACCGCATCATCGACGTGCTGAAGGTGGAGAACGCCGCCGTGCGCGCCGCCCAGATCGACAAGCTCCAGCGCCTGCGCGCCGAGCGCAATCCGGCCGAGGTGGAGGCCGCCCTCACCGCGCTCACCAACGGCGCGTCCGGCAACGGCAACCTGCTGGAGCTCGCCATCAACGCCGCTCGGGTGAAGGCCACCGTGGGCGAGATTTCCGACGCGCTGGAGAAGGTGTTCGGCCGCCACCGCGCCGAGATCCGCGCCATCTCCGGCGTCTACAAGCGGGAGGCGTCGGCCATGACCGACAAGGTGGGCAAGGTGCAGAAGCTGGTGGAGGCCTTCGAGCAGGCGGAAGGCCGCCGGCCGCGCATCCTCGTCGCCAAGGTGGGCCAGGACGGCCACGACCGCGGACAGAAGGTGATCGCCTCGGCGTTCGCCGACCTCGGCTTCGACGTGGATATCGGGCCCCTGTTTGCCACCCCCGAGGAAGCCGCCCGCCAGGCGGTGGAGAACGACGTCCATGTGGTGGGCATCTCCTCTCTCGCCGCCGGCCATCTCACCCTCGTTCCGGCGCTGAAGAAGGCGCTGGAGGCCGAGGGCCGCCCCGACATCATGGTGGTGGTGGGCGGCGTGGTGCCGCCGCAGGATTATCAGGCGCTGCGCGACTTCGGCGCCGAGGCCATCTTCCCGCCCGGCACGGTGATCGCCGATGCGGCGAAGGAGCTGCTCTCCACCCTCTCCCACCGCCTCGGGCACAATCTCGAAGCGGCGGAGTGACGGCCGCCCGGCCCCGAGACGGAGAGGCTTCCTCTCCGGACGGCGCCCCGGAAACGGGGCGCGCTCGCGAGGCCGGGGACATGCCGCCCGCTGGCGGCACCCACGATGCGCAAGGCGCGCCGGGTTCCTCCGGCCTCGTGCCCATGGGCTCCACCCTGCGGGTGCTGGAGCCGGCGCCCCATGTGCTCGCCTTCTATGACGGGCGGATCCCCGGCAGGCGCCTTCACGGCCCGGCGGAGAACTGGCTGGATGATGGCGCCTTCGCGCTCGGCATCGCCTCCTATGCGGTGCTCGACGGCACCGACGCCCTCATCTACGACACCCACATCTCGCTCACCCACGCGCGCCTCCTCCGCACCGCCCTCGAGGCGCGCGGCGCGCGCCGCATGCGCGTGGTGCTGAGCCACTGGCACGACGACCACGTGGCGGGCAACGAAGCCTTCGCCGATTGCGAGATCATCGCCTGCGCCGAGACGGCCGCTTTGCTTGCCGAGCACCGCGCGCGGCTGGAGGCCGGCGATCCGCCCATCCGGCCCCTCGTCCTGCCGAACCGCACCTTCACCGGCCGGCTCGACCTCAAGGTGGGCACCCTGCCCGTCACGCTGCACCACATGGACATCCACAGCCGCGACGGCGTGGTGGCGCTGCTGCCGGGCGGGATCCTGCTGGCCGGCGACACGCTGGAAGATCCCGTCACCTATGTGGACGAGCCCGACCGGCTCGCCATCCATCTCGCCAATCTGGACCGCCTCGCCGCCCTCGGCGCGACGCGCATCCTGCCCTGCCATGGCGCGGAGGAGATCATCGCCTCCGGCGGCTATGGGCCGGAGCTGATCGCGGCGACGCAGCTCTATGTGGCGAAGCTGCTGCGGCTGAAGGCCGAGCCGGAGCTGGCGGCGCTGGATCTCAAAGCCTTCGCGGCAGACGCCTTCGCCACCGGGGCGATCCGCTGGTTCGAGCCCTATGAAGGGGTGCACCGGCGCAATGTGGAGGCCGTGCTGGCGGTGGCGTCCGGCGCCTGATTTCGGCCGACGCCCCGATCACCGGCACCAAAATACCGCTCCACACCGAAGGCCTGCAGAGGTACCAAAGCGCTGCCGAGCGGTTAAGGCCACGCGCGGCAGGCGCTTGGAAGCCGGAATACGGCCTTATCTGCGCTAATAAGGGCATTAAGAAAAATAACGGCAGCCCCTCGCCCGCGCCTCACCCCACCTTCGACAGCCCCTGACCGGCCGTCGCCGTCGCCACCAGCCCCTCGGCCTTGGCCACGATGGCATCGGTATCGAGGCCGGCCTGGGCGAGCTGGTGCTCCTGGGTGTCCTGGTCGATGTAGAGGTCCGGCATCACCATGGCGCGGACCTTCACCGTGCCGGCGTCGAGCGCGCCCGCGTCGGTGAGGAGCTGCAGAACCTGGCTGCCGAAGCCGCCCACCGTGCCCTCCTCCACCGTGATGAGCGCGCGGTGGCCCCGCGCCAGGCCGAGCACAAGCTCGCGGTCCACGGGCTTGGCGAAGCGGGCGTCGGCGACGCTCACCTTCAGGCCCTTGGCCTCCAGCCGCTCGGCCGCCTTCAGGCAGTCGCCGAGGCGCGTGCCGAGCGCCAGCAGCGCCACGTCGCCCTCGCCGGTTCCAGCCACCCGCCGCCCCTTGCCGATGGGCAGCACCTCGCCCCGGTCCGGCCGCTCCACGCCCACTCCCGAGCCGCGCGGGAAGCGCACGGCGATGGGGCCGGCGTCATGGGCCACCATGGTGGCGATCATGTGGGTCAGCTCCGCCTCGTCGGAGGGGGCCATCAGCGTCATGTTCGGCAGGCAGGCGAGGAAGGCGATGTCGAAGGCGCCCGCATGGGTCGCCCCGTCC
>JAFIHR010000464.1 GCA_017849325.1 Xanthobacter autotrophicus
ACCGAGGCCGGCCCGGCGCTGAACGACGGCCGCACCGCCAGCGAGCGGATGCAGTCGCGCTATCCGCAGAAGGTGCGGGCCGGCGATCTCGTCGGCCTGCCGCTGCTCGACTATGACGACCGCACCCTGGGCTTCGTCACCGAAGTCGCCCGCACGCCGGAGGGCGGCATCGTGCTGGTGGTGCCGGTGGGCGGCTGGTTCGGCCGCGGCGGCCGGCCGGTGCCGGTTCCGATCGAGACGGTGGCGATCCTCGGCCGGCAGATCGCGCTGCTCGACATTCCCCGCGACGAGGTGGCGAAGCTCGCCGACCGGACCGACGGGGCGGCGCGCCCGGTGCCGGACGACGAGACGATCCGCATCGCCATCACCCGCCGCTGAGGCCGGGCGGCGCGGCGCCGGGCGGCTCATGGCTGCCCCTCCGCGCCGCGCGCCAGCCCGCTGGCGACGGCGATGGACGCGATGCCGCGCCGGTTGACCGCGAGGTGCCGGCCGAAGCGGAGCGCCCGCCGTTCGAGGCGTGCCCTGAGCCCCTCGTCCTCGATCGTCTCGAACTCGGCGATGTGGGCCAGGCCCAAGATGCGCCGGCAGACCTCCATCCCGGCGAAGCCGAGGGCATCCTCCCACACCTGCGCGAGATGGCGCGCCAGCGCCGCGTCCGCGCCCGCCGGGTCGCCGCCGTCCTCGAACAGGTCGCGGCCGCCGAGGATGCCGGTGCGCTCGCTCCCCCACAGCCGGGAGAACTCCGCGGCGAACTCCCGCCACAGGGTTTCGGCGGTGGCGATCAGCCCCTCGGCATAGCGCGCCGCCGCGCCGGCATCGGCCCGATGGCCGGGCTGGGCGAAGGCGGCCATCCACAGGTTGGCGAGCAGCATGCCCACGTCGAACCCCATGGGGCCGTAGAGGGCGAACTCGGCATCGATCACCCGGGTGTCGATGGCGGTGGCCATCACCGATCCGGTGTGCAGGTCGCCGTGCAGCAGGGTCTCGGCGGCGGTGCAGAAGCGGGCCTTCATCTCCTGCGCGGCGAGCTTCAGGGCGCGGTCGGCCTGAAGCTCCGCGGCGATGTCGTCGAGCCCCGGCGTGCGGCGGTTGAGCGGCGCTGCCTTGAAGGGGTCGGAGAACACCAGCTCCTCGGTGATGCCGCTGAGCTCCACATTGCCGGCGAACAGCGCGAGGTCGGCCTTGCGCGCGGCGGTCGGCATGGACCAGTCCGAGCCGCGGAACAGCGTGCGGGCGAGATAGTGCCCGAGGTGCGCGCCCAGCATCGGCAGGTCCTCGCCGGCGATGAAGGCGCGGCGCACCACCTTGTGGGGCGACAGATGCTCCATGGCGAGGAGCGCCTGCGCCGGATCGAAGAAGATCAGCTGCGGCGTCCGGCCGGGATCGCGGGCGCCGAGGCGGGTGAGCGCCTCGTGCTCGAAGAAGGCGCGGTCGAGCGACATGGGCCAGCTCTCGCCCACCACGCGGGCGTAGGGCAGGGCCTGCTTCACCACCACCGACCCCTTCGGGCCGGCGACGACGAAGACGAGGTTCAGGTTGCCGTCGCCCACCTCACGCACCTGCCAGGTGGCGGGCGGGCCGAGACGGTCGAGAAGCTCGGCCCTGCCGCCGAGGCGCGTCGGCAGGGTGTCGCTGTCGAGAGCGAGGTATGCGGGGCGCTCGAGCATGGCGGTGGTCTCCCCTTGCGGTCAGCGGCGCGCGATGGCGGCGCTCGCCTCGGCGCCGGCGGCGCGGCGCGCCGTCCAGGCGGCGACGAAGGCGGCGGCCAGCGCGATGGAGCGCGAGGCGCCGTTGTGGTCGCCCTTCTCGAAGTCGCCATCCACGCATCCGAGCTGGTTGGTGACATGGGCGAGGCAGAGCACGTCCTTCATCCGCGCCTGGGCGAAGGCGTAGAGCGCGGCTGCCTCCATCTCCACCGCGAGCATGCCCTCGGCCTTGCGGCGCGCGATGGTGCCCTCGGTCTCGCGGAACGGCGCGTCGGTGGTCCAGGTGGGGCCGGCGAGGACCGGCCAGCCCAGCGTTCCGAAGGCGCCGAGGGCGAGGCGCACCAGCCCGGGATCGGCCGGGGCGAAGGGGGCCGGCGGCAGGTAATGGTAGCTGGTTCCCTCGTCGCGCAGCGCCCGGTCGATGACGATGTGATAGGAGGGCGGCGCATGGTCGGCGATCTGCCCTGCCGAGGCGATGGAGATCAGCAGGTCGCAGCCGCACACGAAGGCCTGTTCCGCCACCAGCACCGAGAAGGACGCCCCCACCGCATATCCGACGATGCCGAAGCTGAGCCCCGCCTCCTCCCACACCCACATGTCGGTGTGGTAGCAGGCCCAGTAGGGCGAGCGGGTCGCGCTGCGGTGCGCACGCACGTAGTCCACCATGTCGCCGTCCGGATCGAGCAGCACGACGCGGGGCACCGGGCCGGCGGACAGTCCCTTCTGGCGGCGCGCCTCGCGCATCATGTTCTCGGGCCGGAACACCGAGGGCGCGCGGTAGTCGGTGCGCTCGATCAGCGGCGGCAGGCCGGTGGGCAGAGGAACGGGGCGCTGGGTCGGCGCGCTCTCGTCGGTATCGGGCAGGGGCTGGAGCAGCATGGCAGGCACTCACATCTTGTGGGGCGCGGCGGCGGGCGCGGACATCTGCGTGGCGACGCGCAGGAAGGTGGAGACGATGCGGGTTCCGGCGGTGAGCGAGGTGCCGAGGTTGCCGGCGACCTTCGAGGTGCCGCCGCGGCGGCAGCGGTAGGCCACCGGGATCTCGACGATGCCGAGCCCGGCGCGGGCGGCGCGCATCTGCATCTCGATGTTCCAGCCGTAGGTCAGCTCGCGCATGCCGAGGGCGAGGAGCGCATCGCGGCGGATCGCGCGGAAGGTGCACATGTCCGAGAAGGGCACGCCGTAGAGCGCGCGGATGCCGAGGCCGGCGGCCCATCCGGCCGCCACCTGGTGCCAGGCCATGGAGCCGGCCTCGCGCACGCCGCGGGTCCGCGAGGCGATGGAGAAATCGGCCGTCCCGTCGGCCACCGGCGCCAGCAGCGCGGGCAGGAAGGCGGGATCGTCCGCCCCGTCCGCGTCCATGAAGGCGATGATGTCGGCGTCGCGGGCCTCGCACACGCCTTCGAGGCAGGCGCGGCCGAAGCCGCGGCCCACGCTCAGCACCCGTGCGCCGGCCGCGGCGGCGATCTCCCGCGTGCCGTCGGTGGAGCCGCTGTCGACCACCACCACGCGGTCGACGCAGCCGGTGGGGATCTCGGCGAGGGTGCCGCCGATGGTCGCCGCCTCGTTCAGCGTCGGGACGATGAGCACGACCTTCGCGGCCGCGCGGGGAGCGCTCGGATGCATCATCTAGAGGCTCCAGCGCAGGCCGCAGTTGGCGCAGGCCTCCGGCGGCGTGTCGGAGAGGAGGCCGTCGCGGAAGGCGCGGTAGGCCTCGCCCTCCCAGATCTGCGCGAGGCTCTGCGTCCGCGCGTCACCCAGCGTGTAGTTGTCGTAGCCGTGTTGGGAGAAGGGCGCGATGCAGCAGGGCAGGGCGCGGCCGTTGGCGGTGAAATACATCACGGTCCAGGGCCGGCGGCACATGGACCACGGGGTGCCGGCATCGGCGCGCTTCAGGCTCATGCCGGGCTCGGCGACCGCGCCGGAGGCCGAGAAGGTCATGCCCAGCTCGGCGGCGATCCGCGTCGCCTCGGCGATATAGCCCGCCTCGTCGGCGTCGGTCTGCTCGTAGAGCGCCTGATCCGGCCGGGCGAAGCCCACGGCGCCGGTCTCGAAATAGACAAGGCGCTGGAGGTAGACCTCCTTCACCCCGAGCTCGGCGGCGACCCGCACGAAGGCGGGCAGCTCGGCGACGGTCTCCTTGAGGCCGGTGAGCCAGGCGGAGACGCGCGGATGGCTGTGGCCCTCGCGCTCCTGCAGCTCGCGGAAGGCGCGTACGTTCCGCAGCACGCGGTCGAAATAGTCCTTGCCGCGGATGGCGCGGTAGGACGCCGCGGTGGAGGCGTCGAGCGACACCCTCAGCTCGTCGAGGCCGGCGGCGATCAGGGCCCGGCCGTTCTTCTCGGTCAGCACCGTGCCGTTGGTGTTGAACAGCACGTAGGTGCCGCGATCCTTCAGGTAGCGGACCATGCGGTCGAGGTCCGGCACCAGCATGGGCTCGCCCACCCCGTGGAGCACGCAGCGCGCCAGATCGGGGATCTGGTCGACGATGGAGGTGAACAGCTCCCAGCTCATGTCGGCCGGGGGCTCCAGCTCCTCATAGGTGCGCGGGCAGGTGGTGCACAGAAGGTTGCAGCGGTTGGTGGTCTCCAGATAGAGGCACACCGGCTTCTTCACCGGCACGGCGGTGCGGTTCGTCTCCGCCTGCTCGAAATAGCGCCGGGCCTCGATGGGGCTGCCGGGGGTGATGAGATTCATGGGGCTGGTCCGTTGTTCAAAAAGGGAAGGGGCGTGCTCACGAGACCCGCGGCCGCGGCGGGTCGGCGGCGGGCGCGATCTCGGGCGGGGTGAGGTCCGGGGCGGCGATGTCGGGCAGGTCGAGGCGCGCGGCGAGGCCGGCGGCCGAGAGGAGCCGGCGCATCAGCGCTTCGGAATGGCGGGCGGCGCCGCGGGCGAGGCGCGACGCGCCGAACGGCACGCCGGCGATCAGCTCGCCGTGCAGCAGGCGCAGGGCCGGGGCGTCGTCCACGTCGTACCAGGGCGGCAGCAGGTGGACGGGAAGGCCGATCTCGGCGGCGCGCGCCAGGGTCTGGTCGGCGACGCGCTCGGTGCTCCAGTCGATCTCCTCCAGCAGGCGCCAGTGGCGCGCCTTGAGGCCGAGCACGTAATAGCCGCCGTCGGTGGAGGGGCCGAGCACCGCGCGGTCGCCGGGCCGGGCCAGCACCTCGGCCATCTCGGCGAGCAGCACGGGCGGCAGCGTGGGGCTGTCGGAATTCAGCACCGCCGCCGCCGGATGGCCGAGGGCGAAGAGGTGACCCAGCGTCGCCTGGAGGCACGCGCCGAAGCCGGGCAGCGCCGCTTCCAGCCGGCCGACGCCGGGCGGCAGCACCGCGTCGAAGAAGGATGCCGCCCCCGCCGGCCCATAGGCGACATAGGGCAGGATGCGCGCCGACTGGCCGGCGGCGAGGATGTTGCCCACGATGTCCTTGATGAAGGCCGTGTTGAAGGCCGCGGCCTCCCCCGGGTCGAGCGGCGGGGTGAGCCGCGTCTTGGTCCGCCCCGGAGCGGAGGCCTTCGCCATGACGGCGATGGCGCAGCTCGATGCGGCATCCTGGGTGTCGATCATGGAACGCCCCGTCTGAATGGGTGACCTGCGAGGAATTCGGCCGGCACGGCGCCCGCGTTACAGGCCTCACGAAGCAGTGAATGGATCGGGCTCACAGGCCCGGTCCGGATGCGGCATTGGCGGCGACGAGCGCGGCGAGGCGGGCGACCTCCGCCTCCAGCCCGACGATCCGCGCCTCGCGCGCCGCGATGGCGGCGGCCGCCTGGGCGGCGTCCACCTTGCGGGGGATATGGCGCGAGCAGTTCACGTCCCAGGCGTGCACGCGCATCACGAGGGCGCGCTCGGCGGAGGCGGCATAGCCCGGCGGCATCAGCCGGGCGAGAAGGCCGGCATCGCCTTCCACCGCGGTCAGCTCGCCCCAGATCTTGATGCGGCGGCCGAAGGCGTAGTCCATCAGGAACAGGAAGGCCTTCGGGTTCTCGGCGATGTTGCCCAGCGTCACATACTGGCGGTTGCCGCTGAAGTCGGCGAAGCCGAGGGTCTGCGCATCGAGCACCTGGATGAAGCCCTTCGGCCCGCCGCGATGCTGCGCATAGGGCTGCCCGGCCGCGTTCGCGGTGGCGAGATAGGCGGTGTCGATCTCGCCGAGGAAGTGCGCGAGATCCGCCGTGATGCGGGTGCGGAAGCCGCCCCGCGCCTCCATCCGGGCATAGAGGGCGCGCGATCCGCGGGCGTCCTGCGCCGCCTTCACCGCGGGGGTGAAGGCGATGTCGCTGGAGGGCGGGGTGTGGTTCGGGTCGGACATGGTGGATCCCCGTTGAACGACGACGGGTGCCGGGCCCGGCGGGGGTCCGGAGGGGACGGCATCGGCGGGCGGCGGCACGGCCGCGGCGCCCGCCGTGGCGGCCGTCTCAGGCCGCTTGCGGCACGCCGGCGCGCACCAGCGGGAAGTCGATCTTGGTCTCGGCCACGTTGTTCAGGTAGTTGGTGAAGATGTTGAGGGCCACGTGGGCCACCACCTCCACCAGCGCGCCGTCGTCGAGACCGGCGCCGCGGGCGGTAGCAAGCTCGGCGTCGCTCACCCGGCCGCGCCGGGCAAGGACCGCGCGGGCGAAGCCGATGGCGGCGTCCACCCTGGCGTCGGCGGCGTGGCCGGACCGGGCGAGCGCGATGTCCGCGTCGGAGAGGCCGGCGCCCCTGCCGATCCGCGCGTGGGCAGACAGGCAGTAGTCGCAGCCGTTGCTCTCGGCCACCGCGAGGGCGAGGCTCTCGCGGGTGGTCGCGGGCAGCGCGCCCGCGCCGAGCGCGCCGTTGATGGCGATCAGCGCCTCCAGCGCCGCCGGGGCCTGGGCGGCGACCCGGAACAGGTTGGGGGTGGCGCCGAAGGCCGCCGCGACGGCGGCGAGCAACTCCTTGGCCGGGCCGGTGGCGGCGGCGGGATCGAGGGCGGGGATGCGGCTCATGGGATGTCCTTCCGGGAAAAGCCCTGAGGGGCAGGGCGCGCTGCCGTCTTGGGGCGGCAGGGACAGGCTAGGGCTTCCCGGAATTGCGCAGAATGACTAGAGTTTGAAACCTATTGTTTCATTCAGCGTAATAATGGAGGCGCGGATGGACCGCATCGAGGCGATGTCGGCCTTCGTCACCGCCCTCGACGAG
>JAFIHR010000465.1 GCA_017849325.1 Xanthobacter autotrophicus
GGGGGTGACCGGAGATGGGCGGCACGGGCGATGTGAGCGATGCGGTGAACCGCCACTATGCGGGCGGCGGCGATCTGGTGCGCGCCATCGCCGATGGCCTCGCCGCAGCCGGCAAGGACCTGGCGCATCTCACCACCGCCGATCTGCGGGCGGTGGACGAGTTCCACATCCGCGGCCACAAGGCGACGCTGGAGCTCGCCGGCCTGCTGGGACTCTCCGCGACCTCCCGCGTGCTCGATATCGGCAGCGGCCTTGGCGGGCCGGCGCGGGCGCTCGCCGAGACCTACGGCTGCCACGTGACGGGGATCGATCTGACGGCGGCGTTCTGCGCCGCGGCCACGGCGCTGAGCGGCTGGGTGGGGCTGTCCGACCGGGTGGATTTCGTCGAGGGCGACGCCACCGCCCTGCCGTTCGCCGATGCCGCCTTCGATGCGGCGCTGACCATCCATGTGGCCATGAACATCGCCGCCAAGGACAGGATGTATGCCGAGGCGCGGCGCGTGCTGAAGCCCGGCGGCCGCTTCGTCGTCTATGACGTGCTTCAGGGGGAGGGCGGCGCGGTGCTCTATCCCGTGCCGTGGGCGCGCGAGGCGTCCATCAGCCATCTGGCGACGCCCGAGGCGATGCCGGCGCTGCTGGCGGGGGCCGGCTTCAGGGTGCTGGACGTGCGCGATTCCACCGAGGAGAGCCATCTCTGGTTCGAGCAGATGGCGGCGCGGGGCGCGGGTCCGGCGGCGCCGGCCGTGTCGATGCAGACATTTCTCGGCGGCGATTTTCCCGCCATGGCGCGCAATCAGGTGGCCAATCTCAGGGATCGGCGGATCCGCACCGTCACCTATCTGTGCATGGCCTGAGCGCGGGCGCGGTGTCCGCTCTACGCCGAGCCTCCTGACGACATACGGCCACCGGAGGGGTGCTCCGATGGCCGCTTTCGTCAGGCCCGCCGGGCCGGCGAGGCTCAGGCCGCGTTGGCGCCGGTGCCGGTGTGGACGATGGTGCCCACGTGCTCGCCGCGCAGCGCCGAGGTGATGCGCCCCGGAACCAGCCCGTTGACGATCTGCACGCGCTCGATGTGGCGCGCCGTGCCCATCACGTCGAGCAGAGCCCGGTCGAACGGCAGCGTGCCCTCGTGCTTGGCGAAATCGGAGAAGCGCGCCTCGCGGATGAGCTCGGCCTTGGCGCCGTCGGGGCCGTTCGGATCGGCGGTGTACACCCCGTCCACGTCCTCGACGATGGTGAGGCCCGCCGCCCCGAGCGCATCGGCGATCAGGAAGGCGCCGGTGTCCGCGCGGTGCATGGGAATGCGCGAGTGCGGGAACTCGTGATGGTGGTAGGGCGGAAAGGCGCTGCTCACCACCGCGCGGGCCGCGGAGAGGTGGATGGCGAGCTGGTTCGCAACGGTGTGGTGCTCAACGTAGGAGACGCCTTCCGGGGCGAGCATCGCGGCGAGGATGTGGCCGTTCTGGCCAGCCTCGCGCGCCGCGAGCGGTGCCAGGGAGCCGGACGGCAGGCCGAGGTCGAGGCCCACGCTGTAGAGGTGCCTCGCGCGCACGCCGGCGCCGGTCAGGATGAGCAGGCGATGCTCGGGCAGCATCCGGCGCAGCTCTTCCACCACTGGAAGGATGGCGTCCCGGCCGCGGTCCATGATGGCGCGGCCGCCGATCTTCACCACCTGCAGCCAGGGCAGGATGCGGATGGGGCGATGGCCGGCGACGGGGCGGGTGAGCTGGCCGTCGAGCAGGGTCTGCTGCGCGAGGGCCGAGCCGAGATGCTTGATGGAGCTGGTCAGGTCGGTCATGGCTGTGGCCCTCAGTTCGCGGTGATGATGGTGCCGACGTGCTCGCCGTTGAGCGCGCGGGTCAGGTTGCCGGGGACGAGGCCGTTGATGACCTGCACCTCGCGGACGTGGCGCGCCGTCTTCAGCAGGTCGAGCACCGGGAACTCGAGGATGGAGTCGTGCAGGCCGCGCGCCTTCATCTCGTCGACCGTGATCTTGGGGATGAAGGTCGCGTCCTTGGAGGTCTTCGGATTGGCGGTGAACAGGCCGTCCTCGTCCTTCACGTAGAGCATGGCCTTGCAGCCGAACTGCTCGGCGACGAGGAAGCAGCCGGCGTCCGTGCGGTAGGGCGGGATGACGCCATCGGCGGCCGGACGCATCCACAGCGAATAGGGCGGCATGCCGCTGAACACCACCGCGTTGACCTCGGCGAGGGACAGCGGAACCGCAGCCATGCCGGCGTCGCTCACCGCGGTGATGCCGTACTTGGCGAGGAGCTGGGCGAGCATGGAGGCGTTCTGGTCGGCCACCGAGTCGCCGAGCTGGGAGAGCACGCCCGCCGGCAGGTTCAGCTCGGAGGCGATGGAATAGAGGTGGCGGGCGCGGGTGCCGGCGCCGGTGCCGATCAGCAGCTTGTGCTTGCTGCGCGCCTCGACGATCTGGTCCACCAGCGGATAGACCGCCGCGCGGCCGCGGTCCATGACGCTCTGCCCGCCGATCTTGATCACGGTCGCGTCCGGGAGGATCCGGAAATCGGACGCCTGCTCGGCCGCAGCCTGGAGCTCCCGGTCGGTCAGCGAGCGCTGCATGAGGAGGGTATCGAGCTCTGCCGTCGTGTTGGCCATGGGTGTGCCTTTCGTCGCTAATCGCCCTGCCGTTCTGGGACGCTCGATACCCGGAGAACCCTTGGCGGACAATATGCGAGAATTATGCGCGCTTTCCCATGTGACGGAAGAATGACAGGGAATGCAGGTGCGCCGAATTTTTTGTCGGCAAACAGGAAGACATGCGTTGAAATACCTCACGGTCCGCGGCGGGCGGTCCGGATCATCCGCGCCGCAGCGGCCGGTCGCGCCGACCCCTCCGCCATGGCCCCCTCAGGCATGCACCTGGCGCGACGACACGAGGCGCAGCGCCTGCCGGGCGGCGCGCTCGCCGGACAGCCAGGCACCGCCCACCGTGCCCCAGAGGCTTTCGTGGGTGTGCTCGCCGGCGAAGATCAGGGCATCGGCGACGGGATGGGTGAGCACCCCGCGCAGGTGCGCCGAGCCGGGCTCGGCGCAGGAGAAGGCGCCTCCCGCCCAGGGCTCCTCGGTCCAGCGCGTGGCGTGCACCGGACCCATGCGCTCGGCCGCCTCGGACCCGCAATGCTCCGCCACCACCGCGCGGGCGAACGCCTCCGCCGCGCCCTCGCGCGCCGCAAGCTCGCGCGCGAGGCTGCCGCCGACCTCCACGCTGTGCAGATCGGTGCCGCCGATGCGGCCGAGGATGGCGCAGCCGTGGCGTGAATCGTCGGTCCGGAAGCAGGCGAACTCGTCGCGTCCAAGGTCCAGTGGATTGCCGCTGAGCTGGAAGGCGATGTGGTCGTAGGCGCCGAGGGAGAGGTGGGCCATCGCCGCCTCGTAGCGCGCCGGCAGCCCCGGCCGCACGCGCACGCGCCCGTCGGCCATCAGGCTCGGCGGGACGGTGCAGATCACCGCCCGCCCCTTGAGGACGCCGCGCGGGGTCTCGACGGCGGGATGGCGCTGGCGCAGGTCGATCGCCGTGGCCGGCGTCAGGAAATGGATCGCCAGCGGCGCCGCGAGCGCGGCGATGAGCGTGCCGAAGCCCTCGCGGCAGAATTCGTCCACCCCTTCCTCCTCCGAGCGGGCGTAGTCGAGGGTGGAGACCGCCCCCAGCTCCTTGCCGCACGACAGGGGGCCGAGGAGGAGCGCGGCCGTGGCGTTCCACGGGCTGGGCTTCGGCGCGGCCTGGCTGGCGGGCACGTCGCGCCCCGCCTCGCCGGCGCGGACGATGGCCTTCTCGGTGCGGCCCAGGGCCGCCTCGAAGGCGCGGTAATCGGCGTCGGAGCCCTCCGCGTGGCCGATGAACAGGCGCATGTCCGCCGGCCCGCGGTAGATGTCGAAGCCGGCCTTGCGTCCGAGCTTGGACAGCGGATGGAGGCGCGGCATGTGGATCCAGTGGGCGCCGAGATCGAACGGCACGCCGAACAGGGCGGTGTCCGTCACCACCCGTCCGCCGGGGCGCGCCGACGCCTCCAGCAGCGCGTAGGAATGCCCGGAGGCGGCGATGCGCCGGGCGGCGGCGATGCCCGCGGGACCCGCGCCGATGATGATGACATCCACTTCCACGTGATCACCCAGAGCGCGCATCCCCCCGGCGGCGAGAAGCCCCGCCATGGCCGTCGTTCCCAGGATGAGATTGCGGCGCAGCATCGCGAGCATCCGAATGGCGGCGGTCCAACGCTCCCTGCCCAGCGGGGCGTCGCCGCCCGGTCGCGGCGGCGCGCCCCGATGCAATGACCGGAGGCGGCCGCGCCTAATGGGCGTCCGCCTCCATCCGGCGACGCTGTCCTCACCAGCGCCGCCGCCCCCGGGCCCGGCTCCTAGAAGCCGGCCCCCCGATTGGCCACCGCCGACTGCTCCGCCCGGCCCGGAACGAGGGTGGAGAAGCTCACGTCGTTCCGGTCGTTCCAGATCAGCTTCTTGCCGGACAGGGCCACGTTGGCGCAGGTCCAGGTGAATTTGCCGGAGGCGGTCGCGGTGCGCGGATTGTCCGCCTCGTAGCCGAGGCAGAGGCGGTTATCGACGATCCGCCAGTAGCCGCGATAATCGTCGTTGCCGTCGCGGCCGTAGATGACGCCGCTCGGGCTGAGGTATTCGGCATAGAACTTTCCGTCCTCGATGCCGATGATGGTGTTGCCGATCACCCGGGCGCGGATCTCCGCGGCGGTCAGCTCCAGATCCCAGGCGGCGGCGCTGCCCGCGCAGGCGAGCACCAGGATGATCCCTAGCAGCTTTTTCATGGCCCACCCTCCACCTTCAATGCTTTTCCTAAGATGGGAAGAGCAGGGGATAGAGATTCACCAGGAACTCGGCGAACAAGACCACGAGGATCGCGATGACGTATCCGTCGCTCTTGCTCCATTGCGCGGCCTCGATGAGCCGGGTGTTGATCGCCGAATAGTAATGGATGCCGAATTCCAGCGGCTTCTCCAGCACTTCGAGGCGGTCGTAGAGCGCGCCCTGCAGCGCGAGCTCCGAGTACAGGCGCTTGGAGGGCAGGGACAGGTCGGCGTCGAGCTGCTCCAGCGCGGTCTCGATGTGCATGGCGCTGGCGGAGAGCGCCGCCATGCGCTCGGACAGTTCGCCGACGCGCCGGCGGTTCTGCACCGCGTCGCGCACGCTCGCGGTGTGGATCAGCCGGGCGTCCGCCGGAAACCGCGCCGAGATCGTCGCCATCTCGGTTTCGAGGTCGCCGGTGTCGCGCTCGGCGAGGGTGAAGCGGGTCACCGCGTCGAGGGCGTCATCCACCAGCTCGGGGGAGGTGTAGATGATGCACCGGGCATTGGTCCACACCACGCGGGCGGTGCGGACCCCGGCGCGCACCACGCGCGGTCCGCCGCCGGCGCCCTCCGGCGGAATGCCTTCGAGCCAGGCCGCCGCGGCGCGGTCCGGCGCATTGGGCGGCAGCCACAGGATCGCCAGCGAGCGGCCGCCGTCGTCGTCGTAGCGCGGCGGCGGCGCGACGGGGTCGATGGGCTCCCAGGTGGCCACCGTCTTGCGGGGCTCGCTGATCACATGAAATACCGACTGGTCCTTCGGCGCCGCAGCCATGAAGCGCACCCGCCAGGCCTGGGCGTCGGTCTCCGTCGCATTGCGAATGAGGGTCTCGTACATGGTGGCGTTTCCTTTCCGTCCCTTGGGTCACGCCGGCCGGCTCGCGGCGGCATGATGCGGGGGTTCCGGCACGCGCTCGTCCTCGTAGAGGTGGTCGCGGATGATCCGCTCCACCTCCGCTTCCGCGGTCAGGTCGTCCTCGGCGCTGATGCCGCGCACCTCGAAGAAGCCGTAGCTGAGGCTCTCGGGGTCCTCGTACCAGTCGCTCGGGGCGACCCCGGCGGCCACCGCCTTCTTCCAGGCGACATCCAGGCGGACCGGATCCTCGAAGGCGAAGCCGAAGCCGAGCTGGAGCAGCAGGTCGGACCACACCCACCAGGAGACCAGCGTCTTGACGCCGAGCAGCATCTTGTGGCGCTCGATCAGCTCCAGCGGCAGGTCGTTGGTGACCGATGCGAACAGGAGGCCGCGCTTGGTGACGCGCCGGATCTGCGTCAGCACCTTCGGCAGGCGTTCCCGCGAGATGCGGCACAGGCCGGTGTCGAGCACCACGTCGAACGGGGCATCGGTAAAGCCGAGCTCCTCGGCCGGGCGGTGGAGGTTGAACTCGCGCAGCTCCTCCGGCGTGGTGTTGTGGGCCGCACGGCAGGGCTCGATGCCGTAGGCGTCGTAGCCGAGCTTGCGCAGCTCCGCCACGAGCCCCCCCGAGCCCGAACCGAAATGCAGGATCCGGTCGCCCGGCTTGGCGCCGAAGGCGATCTCCATCATGGTCGCGAGATACGGCCCGTTGAGGCTGCCCTCGCGGCCCCGGTCGATGGGGTCGGCATACCAGGGGCCGTTGCGCACGCGGGCGATCGGGGCCTTGGCGCGCCGCCGCGCCAGAACCTCGCTCACCAGGATGTCGGTGGCGGCGTCCGCGGAATCGAGGGCGCCGTTGATGGTGGCGTCGAACATGTAGTCGCCCACCATGATGAAGCCCGGCAGCTGCTTGGGCAGCAGCCGGTGGTTCTGATAGGCCGAGCGCACCGGATAGCCGCCGGGGATGGCGTTCACCGACGCCATCCAGCGGTGGATCCGGCGATCGGCGAGAAGGTTGCGGCCGTGCGAAAGCTCCGGCGGCAGCGCGTCGAGGCAGAGCTGGGCGACCTCGTCGTCGGAGAGGTTCACGAGGTTGAGCGCCGCGTTGCCGGTGATGAGGAAGCCCAGCGCGCCCCATTGGCCGAGCGAGTTGCGCGCGCCCTCGTCATAGACGCAGCAGCCGTCGAAGGCGTCCATCATCCACCACGCACCGGCGATGTAGTCGCGCCAGAACGGGCGCTCGAACAGCAGCGTGGCGCGCAGATAGTGCCCCGGCCGGTCGAAATAATGGATGTGCTCGGCCATGGCGTGGCGCAGCTGCGGCGAGCGCCAGTCGACGATGGACAGGGCGGTGAGCGGCAAAGCGACGATGACGAAATCGGCGACCTCGACCTGCGAATGGCCGTTGGCGCCGAGGGCGATCTGAAAGCGGCCGTCGAACAGCGGCGTCACCGAGCGCACCTGCGAGCCGAAGCGCACCTCGGCGTTGAGCAGCGGGCGCAGGCGCTCCACGATCTGCTCGTTGCCGCCGAGGATGGAGATGACGTTGAAGTAGCCGTCCACGTCCATCAGCAGATTCTTTAGGAACGACAGGCCGTTGGTGAGATGCGGCGGGGCCGCGACGTCGCTGTGGGCCATGATGCGCACGAAGCGGCGGGCGGTATCGTCGGAGATCTCGCGGGTCAGCAGCTCCTCGGCGGTGATGCGCGCCCAGGGGTGCCGGTTATCGAACGACCTGCGACTCTGATAATATTCGCTGTGGGTGATGGTCGCGACGCATTTGTCGCGGAACGCATTGACCTCATCCCGCACTTCCTCGCCGAAATGCGTGGCGAGGTCCTCGATATCGTGAATGATCTTCCCATCGAGCACGCACGACCCGCCGGCGATGGTCTGCACATCGAGGCCGAGTTCGCTTTCGATCATGGTGCGCAGCGGATCGGGGCCGAGATGGGAGTAGTCATAGATTTCGGCGACGCCGATCTCATAGGTGCCGATGCCGGCGAACTGGCCGGTCATGAGCTTTCCGCCGAGGCGGTCGCTGGCTTCGTAGATGGTCGCCTTGCAGGCGGTCCCCAGCTTGTTGGCGATGTGCCACGCCGTGAACATGCCGCCCGGGCCGCCGCCGATGATGGCGACCGTGCATTCCGGCTGGGATGAGGTTTGCGGCCGTCCATCGCGTGTAGATGATGCATCTCGCATCGCCGTCTCCTTCGAGAGGGCAAAAAGAGATCGGCTCGTCTAGAAGACGACTCCAGTCAAATGATTGGTCTCAATTTCTCTCTGACGGGATCGAACACGTGCCCCCGGCGCGCGCTTCTTGAGAAGCGCACGTATGCGCACGATCAATCCACTTCATTGGGGCCATTCATCAGACGCTTCGTTCCAGGCTGGGGCAGAGGAGGGACCTGGACGCCTTCTGGATGAGACAGGCTCTCTTTCCTTCTGGTTGATTTTGTAGACTAGCATAGTCGCTAAATCGTCATAAAACAACTGGCTTTCAGATGTCGCAACATAACCGCTCGAATACAGTTATTTCCGCAGGTGTTCATTAATATAGCGTGCGACGCCACATGGTGGATCGAATTCAGAACAATGGCAGGGGCGCCGATCGGTTCGGCGGGATTGCCTGTTTCTA
>JAFIHR010000121.1 GCA_017849325.1 Xanthobacter autotrophicus
CGCGTCTGGACCCCCCGGCGCTGAGGCCCGCCCGGCCCTCACGCCCGGCGCGCGAAGAGCCCGCCGAGCCCGGCCACCAGCCAGCCGGCGATCATCAGGGAGCCGCCAAACGGCGCGCTGCCGCCCAGCAGCTTGGTCTCCGTCAGCGCGCGCAGCGCAAGGTCGCCGGAGAACAGCAGCGCGCCGAGGCCGATGGCGCCCGCGCCCGCCAGCAGCACCCCCCGTCCCTGCCCCACCTGGGCGATCAGCGCCGCAAGGCCCATCAGCGCCGCGGCATGGAAGATGAGGAAGTGGGCCGCCGTTTCAAGGTTCGCGCCACCGCCGACGTGGGCGGCCGCAGCAGCGGCGGCGACGCCGGCGCCACCCATCAGGCCGGCCAATAGAATAAGCAGGCGAGTCGAAAGATCCATGCGAAGGCCTCCAGCTAATGGCTCCTCCTTAGTGGAGCCGGAGGCCGATCCCTATCGGACAATTTGTTGCGACGGTACCATAGGGGGATTTGACAGGACGCCTTCGGAGGCCCTCAATCCGTCTCGCATAAAACACCATAACAGCGCGTCTCAGCCCAAAGTCTGGCCCCAAGGTGCCTTGTGGTTGGGGAAGCCCCTCACCATAATCCGCCGCAAGAATTGGGCGGCGAAGCTGCCAAGGAATGGAAGCGGGCCTACGGCTCGCAAGGGGAGGCAAGTGCCATGTCCGATAAGATTTACGAAGTTCCCCCCACTTGGGCGTCGGGCGCCCTCGTGGACGATGCCAAGTACAAGGCCATGTACGATGCCTCCATCGCCGATCCGGACGCCTTCTGGGGCGAGCACGGCAAGCGCATCGATTGGTTCAAGCCCTTTACCAAGGTGAAGGATACCTCGTTCGACCCTGGCCACGTCTCCATCAAGTGGTTCGAGGACGGCGTGACCAACGTCGCCTACAATTGCGTCGACCGGCATCTTGAGACCCGCGGCGACCAGGTGGCCATCATCTGGGAAGGCGACAGCCCCGACGAGTCGAAGAACATCACCTATCGCGAGCTTTCCGCCGAGGTGAACAAGTTCGCCAACGTGCTGCGCAACCGCGGCGTCGAGAAGGGCGACCGGGTCATCATCTACCTCCCGATGATCCCCGAGGCCGCCTATGCGATGCTCGCCTGCGCCCGGCTCGGCGCCATCCATGCGGTGGTGTTCGGCGGCTTCTCCCCGGACAGCCTCGCCGGCCGCGTCTCCGACTGCGGCTCCAAGGTCATCATCACCGCCGACGAAGGTCTGCGCGGCGGCCGCAAGGTGCCGCTGAAGACCAACGTGGACGCGGCCATCTCCCACCTGGGCGGCGGCGTGGACCACGTGATCGTGGTCAAGCGCACCGGCGGCAATGTGGACATGACCCCCGGCCGGGACGTCTATTACGACGACGCCGCCGCCATGGTCACCGACGACTGCCCGCCCGAGCCGGTGCACGCGGAAGATCCGCTGTTCATCCTCTATACCTCGGGCTCGACCGGCAAGCCGAAGGGCGTGCAGCACTGCTCCGGCGGCTATCTCGTCTATGCGTCCATGACGCATCAGTACATCTTCGACTACAAGCCCGGCGACATCTACTGGTGCACCGCCGACGTGGGCTGGGTGACCGGCCACTCCTACATCGTCTATGGCCCGCTCGCCAACGGCGCGACCACGCTGATGTTCGAGGGCATCCCGAACTATCCGTCGAACTCCCGCTTCTGGGACGTGATCGACAAGCACAAGGTCACCATCTTCTACACCGCGCCCACCGCCATCCGCTCGCTGATGCAGTTCGGCGAGGAGCCGGTGAAGAAGACCTCGCGCTCCACCCTGCGCGTGCTCGGCTCGGTCGGCGAGCCGATCAATCCGGAAGCCTGGGAGTGGTACTACCACGTGGTCGGCGACGCCCGCTGCCCGATCGTGGACACCTGGTGGCAGACCGAGACCGGCGGCATCCTCATCACCCCGCTGCCCGGCGCCACGGCGCTGAAGCCCGGCTCGGCCACGCGCCCGTTCTTCGGCGTGCTGCCGCAGGTGGTGGACGCCACCGGCAACGTGATCGAGGGCGCCTGCGAGGGCAATCTCGTCATCGCCGACTCCTGGCCGGGCCAGATGCGCACGGTCTACGGCGACCACGAGCGCTTCGAGCAGACCTATTTCTCCACCTATCCCGGCAAGTATTTCACCGGTGACGGCTGCCGCCGCGACGCGGACGGCTATTACTGGATCACCGGCCGCGTGGACGACGTGATCAACGTCTCCGGCCACCGCATGGGCACGGCGGAGGTGGAAAGCGCCCTCGTCGCCCATCCGAAGGTTTCGGAAGCGGCCGTCGTGGGTTTCCCGCACGACATCAAGGGCCAGGGCATCTATGCCTACGTCACCCTGATGGACGGCATCGAGCCCACCGAGGAGCTGCGCAAGGAACTGGTCGCCTGGGTGCGCCGGGAGATCGGCCCGATCGCCTCGCCGGACCTCATCCAGTTCGCGCCGGGCCTGCCCAAGACCCGCTCGGGCAAGATCATGCGCCGCATCCTGCGCAAGATCGCCGAGGACCAGTTCGAGAGCCTGGGCGACACCTCGACCCTCGCCGATCCCGGCGTGGTGGACGACCTGATCAACAACCGCCAGAACAAGCGTTCGGCGGCCTGATCCGAACCTGAGTGACCCCACCCCACCGGGCTGCGAGGCAGCCTGGTGGGTTTTTTTTCGCCTGAACGCCCGTTGCCGACCGGAAACGGGCCGGGCGCGGGCGGAACGCCAGCGGACAAAAAAAACGCGCCATCCAGCCTTCCGACAAAGGACTGGATGGCGCGTTCAGGGGGTTCCCCTGGAGCGGGGCGGGCACGACCTGCGCGCGCCCGATCCCCGCAATCCCGTTGGCAGACCTAAAGGCCCCGCCGGCCTGCGATCAGTGGGCCTTCTGGTCGACCGTCGTATATTCGCCCGCGCGCACCCGCTCGGCGAGCCGGGTGACGAACTCGGCGCACGGCTCCTCGCCATAGGCGGCGACCAGGCTGCGCAGGGCCGCGAACAGCGCCGCCTGGACCAGGCACTCCTCCTCGATCCCGTCGCGCACCGCCTCCACCCAGGCGTCGTTGAGATAGGTCAGCGCGAGATGGCGGTCATCGGCGGCCTGATCCGCGATTTCGACCAGCGGAGACACGGAATTCGGCATGGTGGACAAGGTGAAAAACCTCCGCACGGAACGTCTCGCGGTGACTGAAGATACCTACCACGGCTCGAGCCCGCGGGAAGCTCAGTTCTAACCAAAAGGTTAACGGCGGGCGCCGCGCGTGCGCGGATCTAGTTACCGCTGAACCGCACCACGATGTCGTGGGCGAGCCGCGCCCCCTCCTCCAGGTGGCGCTGGACCGCGAGGCGGGCCGCCGGGGTGCAGGCGTGATAGACCTGGGCGAAATTGTTGAAGCCGCGATTGAAGCTTGCCACCATCTTGGCCTTGCGCGCCTCGCTCGGCTTCTCGCTGTCGATGAGGTCCTGCATCTGGGCGCGCCAGCGCTGCCCCTCGTCGGTCGCGCCGCACAGCGGCCGCAGATAATGCAGCCCGCCGAGGATCTCGGAGAGCCGCATCAGCTCCTGATCGTAATTGGGCGGCAGATCGGCGGAGGGCGACGGCAGGGCCGGCGCCCCATCGGCCGCGCGGGCGGGCGCAAACGCCAGCTTTCCCGATCCGCCGAACGGATCGGGCGCGGGCGCGAGGAGCGCCAGCAAGGCCCCGGAAAGGAAGGCTGTTTTCCACCGCATCGCCTGTCTCGTGCGCCGCCCGTGCGGCAAAATCAAGGGGTCGCGAGCAAAGCGGCGGCGTTGCTCACCACCTCGGCGAGCCCCTCCGTGGCAGGGAGGTTCGCCACCTCGTCGGGGTGGAACCAGGCCACCTCCGCCGCCTCCGGCCCGGTGGCGGGCGCGCCGGAGACGAAGCGCGCGGCATAGGCCAGCACCACGAAATGGCCGGTGAGGCGGCCGGCCCCGTCGCGCAGAATCACCTCGCGCACGCCGGCAAGGATCACAGGCGCACAGCGGACACCTACTTCCTCCATCACCTCCCGCGCCGCCGCCGCGGCGAGGCTCTCCCCCGGCTCGACGCGCCCGCCGGGAAGGCTCCACAGGCCGGCCCCGGCCCCCCGGGCGCGGCGCGCCAGCAGCACGCGGCCGTCGCGGAACACGGCGGCGGAGGCCGCGAGGATCGGGCCGGACACATCGCTCATGGGGCGCGCCCTCCTTGCGCACGGTCGGATCTTGTGAACACCCCCGCCCTCCTCTTACCCTCGCCGGATGAAGAGGACACGCACCCGGTGACCGGCCCGACCCTCAAGCCACCCCCCGCGACCGCCGCCGCCGCCGCGACGGCCGGCGGCGCCCGCAAGGACCACGCGCTCAACGGGGACGCCCGCCAGGGAGACACCCCCAACGGGGACACCCGCAAGGCAGACACCCGCAAGGAGGCGGCCCGCGCCTGGCAGCGCATGCTGTCCGGCCGGCGGCTCGACCTGCTCGACCCCTCCCCCCTCGATATCGAGATCGAGGACATCGCCCACGGCCTCGCCCGCGTCGCCCGCTGGAACGGCCAGACCCAGGGCGACGCCATCTTCTCGGTGGCGCAGCATTCGCTGCTGGTGGAGCGCATGGCGCGCCGCGCCCATGGCGACCTCGACCGGCGCTGGCGGCTGTGCGCCTTGCTGCACGACGCGCCGGAATACGTCATCGGCGACATGATCTCGCCCTTCAAGGCGGTGATCGGCGGCGACTACAAGACCGTGGAGGCGCGCCTGCTCGCCGCCATCTCGCGCCGCTTCTCGCTGCCGGTGGGCTGGCCCGAGCCGCTGGTCAAGATCGTCAAGGCCGCCGACCGCGCCTCGGCCTATTACGAGGCGACGCGGCTCGCCGGCTTTTCGCAGGAGGAAGCGCGGCGCTTCTTCGGCCGTCCGCCCGCCCTCGAAAGCGGCGACGAAAAGGAGTATCTTGGCGAGTGGTCACCCGCTTATGCCAAGGCGCGGTTTCTTGAGCGATTCGAGGAGCTTCAGCCATGATCCACGTGTGCCCCCTCGCCCGGCTCCACGAGACGGTGGAAAAGGTCGGCGCCCGCCACGTCATCACGCTGGTGAACGGCGACACGGTGTTCACCCGTCCCAGCAACGTGGACCCCACCAATCACCTCTTCCTCGGCATCAACGATATCGTCGAGGAGATCGAGGGCATGGTGGCGCCCACCGAGAACCACCTCACCGATCTGTTCGAGTTCGTCCATGCCTGGCCGCGGGAGGCGCCGCTCGTCATCCATTGCTATGCGGGCATCTCGCGCTCCACGGCGGCGGCCTATGCCACCTTGTGCGCGCTGCTGCCCGAGCGCGACGAGCTGGAGCTGGCCCAGCGCCTGCGCCACGCCTCGCCCACCGCCACGCCCAATCCGCGCATCGTCGC
>JAFIHR010000466.1 GCA_017849325.1 Xanthobacter autotrophicus
CAGCGCGCTCGCCGGAACCGGCGTGCCGGTGCCGCCCGCCGTGCTCTATTGCGACGACCGCGCGGTGGTGGGCACGCCTTTCTATGTGATGGAGCGCGTCGCCGGCCGGGTGTTCCACGACTGCACCCTTCCGGGCGTGCCGCCCGAGGCGCGCGGTGCCATGTATGCCTCCATGGCCGAGACCCTCGCCGCGCTGCACAATGTAGATTACGTCGCCGCGGGCCTCGGCGACTACGGCAAGCCGGGCAATTACTTCGCCCGCCAGATCGCGCGCTGGACCCGGCAGTGGGAGCTCTCCCGGACGCGCGACGACGAAAATATCGACAGGCTGGTCGCCTGGCTGCCGGCGCACGTGCCCGTGGACGACACCACGACCATCGCCCATGGGGATTACCGCATCGGCAATCTCATGTTCCACCCGACCGAGCCGAAGGTGGTGGCGCTGCTCGACTGGGAATTGTCCACGCTGGGCCATCCGCTCGCCGATCTCGCCCACAGCGCCATGGCGTGGCTGTCACTGCCGGAGGAATATGGCGGCCTCAGGGGTCTCGACCTCGCGGCGCTGGGCATTCCCGATCTCGAGACCTACCAGTCCGCTTACTTCGCCCATGCGCGGCACGGCGCGCGCATGACGAACTTTCACATGGCGTTTGCATTGTTCCGCTGGTCTGTGATCTTCGAGGGGATCGCGGCGCGGGCCGAGGCGGGCAATGCGGCCTCCGACGATGCCGCCGCGACGGGGCGCCTCGCGGCGGCCTTCGCGCGGCGGGCGGCGGATCTCATCTGACCGCCGGGCGCGGTCGATCTGGGTTGAGGACACGGGGAGGGGTTATATGCGCAAGAAGGTGTATCCCGATGCCAAGAGCGCGCTCGAAGGCGTCCTGAGGGATGGCATGACCATCATGGCCGGCGGGTTCGGCCTGTGCGGCATTCCGGAAAATCTCATCGCCGGCATCCGCGACGCGGGCGTCAAGCACCTGACGGTGGTTTCCAACAATTGCGGCGTGGACGACTTCGGCCTCGGCATCCTGCTCGCCAACGGCCAGATCAAGAAGATGCTGTCGTCCTACGTGGGCGAGAACAAATTGTTCGAGAAGCTCTATCTCGACGGCGATCTGGAGCTGGAGTTCAACCCGCAGGGGACGCTGGCCGAGCGCATCCGCGCGGGCGGGGCGGGCATCGCCGCCTTCTACACCAAGACCGGCTACGGCACCGTGATCGCCGAGGGCAAGCCCACCCGCGAGTTCGACGGCCATCATTATGTGATGGAGACGGGCCTCGTCGCGGACCTCTCCATCATCAAGGCGTGGAAGGCCGACAAGGAAGGCAACCTCATCTATCGCAAGACCGCGCGGAACTTCAATCCGATGATGGCCACCGCCGGCAAGATCACCGTCGCCGAGGTGGAGGAGCTGGTGGAGGTGGGCGATCTCGATCCCGACTTCATCCATACCCCGAGCATCTATGTGGACCGCATCGTCGTGAGCAAGGATGCCGAGAAGCGCATCGAGAAGGTGACCACGCGCAAGCGCCCCGAGGAGGTGAAGTGATGGCCTGGACCCGTGACGAGATGGCGGCCCGCGCCGCCCAGCAGATCCGCGACGGCTACTACGTCAACCTCGGCATCGGCATCCCGACCCTGGTCGCCAACGCGCTGCCCCCGGGCATGACCGTGACCTTCCAGAGCGAGAACGGCATGCTCGGCATCGGCCCCTTCCCCTATGAGGGCGAGGAGGATCCCGACCTCATCAACGCCGGCAAGCAGACCGTCACCGAAGTGCCGGAGACCTCCTATTTCTCCAGCTCCGACAGCTTCGCCATGATCCGCGGCGGGCATATGGACCTGTCCATCCTCGGCTCCATGCAGGTGTCCGAGCAGGGCGACATCGCCAACTGGATGGTGCCCGGCAAGATGGTGAAGGGCATGGGCGGCGCCATGGACCTGGTGGCCGGCGCCCGCGAGGTGATCGTGCTCATGGAGCATGTGGAGAAGTCCGGCGCGCCCAAGCTGGTGGAGCGCTGCACCCTGCCGCTCACCGGCACCCACGTGACCGATTTCGTCATCACCGACCTCGCGGTGTTCGAGTTCACCAAGCGCGGCGGCATGCTGGTGCTGAAGGAGCTCGCCCCCGGGGTCAGCTTCGACGAGGTGAAGGCGAAGACCGCCGCCAAGTTCGAAAACGGTCTCGCCTGAGGGCCGGACAGCCACGGCGGTGGCCGATCCGCCATCGCCGCGGCTGCTTTGCGCGTGAAGCCAGGTTTCCAAAGGCCGGGTGGAGGGGGCGCTCCGGCGGCCCCGCCTTTTTCCGGCTTCGGAGTGTCTTCGCGCAGAATGGGGACCGGGTGGCGCGCCGAGACCGCGTCGGAACAATAATCGCGAGCGGCCGCAGCCCATCATAGCGGACGGACCACGCTCTCTTCTGGAAAGGGATTCGCCATGAGCACGCCCGACGTCTTCTTCCTCTCCGCCGCCCGCACCGCCATCGGCGATTTCGGCGGCGCCCTGAAGGACCTGCCGCCCACCGCCCTCGGCGCCGTGGCCGCCAAGGCGGCGATCGCCCGCGCCGGCGTCGAAGGCGCCGATATCGCCCAGACCGCGCTGGGCAACGTGATCCATACCGAGCCGCGCGACATGTACGTCTCCCGCGTGGTGGCCATGGAGGCGGGCGTGCCGCAGGAAGCCCCCGCCCTGACCGTGAACCGGCTGTGCGGATCGGGCCTTCAGGCCATCGTCACGGCGGCGAGCATGATCAAGCTCGGCGACGGCGACATCGCGCTCGCCGGCGGCGCCGAGAGCATGAGCCGCGCCGGCTATCTGATGCCCCAGGCCCGCTGGGGCCAGAAGATGGGCAACCTCGGCATGGTGGACATGATGGTCGGGGCGCTGACCGACCCGTTCGGCAACGGCCACATGGGCATCACCGCCGAGAACATCTCGGAGCGCTACCAGATCACCCGCGACGAGCAGGATGCTGCCGCGGTGGAGAGCCACAAGCGCGCCGCCGCCGCCATCGACGCCGGCCATTTCAAGGACCAGATCGTTCCGGTGGAGATTTCCAGCCGCAAGGGGCCGGTGATCTTCGACACCGACGAGCACGTGCGTAAGGACGTCGTGGCCGCCGACATGGCGAAGCTCAGGGCCGCCTTCAAGAAGGAAGGGACGGTCACGGCCGGCAACGCCTCGGGCATCAATGACGGTGCCGCGGCCGTGGTGCTGGCCTCCGGCGAGGCGGCGGAGAAGAAGGGGCTGAAGCCCATGGCGCGCCTCGTGTCCTGGGGCCTCGCCGGGGTCGATCCGTCGGAGATGGGCATGGGCCCGGTGCCGGCGGTGAAGATCGCGCTGGCGAAGGCCGGCCTCAAGGTGGAGGACATGGACGTCATCGAGTCCAACGAGGCCTTCGCCGCCCAGGCCTGCGCGGTATCGAAGTCGCTCGGCTTCGACCCGGCCAAGGTGAACCCCAACGGCGGGGCCATCGCCTTCGGCCATCCCATCGGCGCCTCGGGCGCCATCCTGGTGGTGAAGGCCATCTACGAGCTGCAGCGCACCGGCAAGCGGTACGGCCTCATCACCATGTGCATCGGCGGTGGCCAGGGCATCGCCGCGGTGATCGAGCGGGTCTGACGGCGCGCCCTCCTGCAAAAGGAACGGCCCGGGAAGGGATGCCTTCCCGGGCCGTTTTCGTTCAGGCCGCGTCCACCAGCACGATCTCGCTGTCGGCGAGCGCGGTGATGCGGAGCGTCTCCACGTCGGAAATGGCGATGCCGTCGCGGGCCCTGGCGCGCACGCCCTCGATCTCCACCTCGCCGGAGGCGGGCACGAGATAGCCCTTGCGGTCGGCGCCGAGGGCGTATTCCGCGCTCTCGCCGGCCTTGAGGGTCGCCCCCACCACCCGGGCATTGGTGCGGATGGGCAGCGCGTCGCCATCGCCCTCATAGCCGGACGCCAGCGTCACGAAGCGCCCGGAGCGCTCGCCCTTGGGGAACGGCTTGGTGCCCCAGGAGGGCGCGTCGCCGGTGCGGGTGGGTAGGATCCAGATCTGGAAGATCCGGGTCTCCTCGTCCTCCCTGTTGTATTCCGAATGGGCGATGCCGGTGCCCGCCGACATCACCTGCACGTCGCCGGCGACGGTG
Source organism: Xanthobacter autotrophicus (assembly GCA_017849325.1). GTDB lineage: Bacteria > Pseudomonadota > Alphaproteobacteria > Rhizobiales > Xanthobacteraceae > Xanthobacter > Xanthobacter autotrophicus_B. The sequence continues at coordinate 4,132 of JAFIHR010000466.1, forward strand.
CGGCCCTTGTTGCCGAGGCTGTCCTCATGGCTGATGGCGCCCTCGCGCACATAGGTGATGATCTCCATGTCGCGATGGGGATGGGGCGGAAAGCCGGTGTGCGGCGCGATGATGTCGTCGTTCCACACCCGCAGATTGCCCCAGTGCATCCGCGCCGGGTCGTAATAATTGGCGAAGCTGAAGTGATGCTTGGCGTTCAGCCAGCCGTGGTTCTCGCCGCCGAGGTCGGCGAAGGGACGAAGTTCGATCATGGCAGCTCTCCCTGTCGGGTGGTGCGGCCGGCTCCCACATTCCGGTGGGCCCTTGCCGCTTCGGGATGAGATATAGGCCTTGCCGGTTTTCGGACCAGAGCGATAATGTCATCAATCTTGTTCGAGATAGTTGAACAATGGATGGTCCCGGCACCCCCACCTTCGATCAGCTGCGCATCTTCCTCGCGGTGGTGGATGCGGGCAGCTTCGCCGGAGCGGCGCGCCGGCTGAACCGGGCGGTCTCGGTCATCAGCTATGCCATCGCCAATCTGGAGATGCAGCTCGGCGTCACCCTGTTCGCGCGGCAGGGCACCCGCAAGCCGGAGCTCACCGCCGCCGGCCGCTCGGTGCTGGCTGAGGCGCGCGCCATCGCCCAGGGCATGGACGGACTCCGGGCCAAGGTGAAGGGCCTCATCGAAGGCATGGAGGCCGAGGTCGATCTGGCGGTGGACGTGATGCTGCCGGCCGAGCGCCTCGCCAAGGTGCTGCGCGCCTTCGCCGAGACCTGCCCCACGGTGGCGCTGCGCCTGCATGTGGAGGCGCTGGGCGCGGTGCCCTCCATGGTGCTGGAGCGCAAGGCGGTGATCGGCATCTCGGGGCCGCTGGCGGCCGATGTGGAGGCGCTCGACCGGGTGGCGGCGGGCTCGGTGCCCATGGTGCCGGTGGCGGCGCCCGATCATCCCCTCGGGCGGATGGAGGAGATCGCCCCCGGCGAGGTGCGCAACCATGTGCAGCTCGTGCTGACCGACCGTTCCACCTTCACCGCCGGGCGCGACTTCGCGGTGGCGAGCCCGCGCACCTGGCGCCTCGCCGACCTCGGGGCGAAGCGCGCGCTGCTGCGCGAGGGCATCGGCTGGGGCCACATGCCGGTGCCGGTCATCGCTCCCGATCTGGTGGACGGCTCGCTGGTGCGCCTCGCCCTGCCGGATTTTCCCGGCGGCACCTATCGCTTCTCCGGCATCTGGCGGCGCGACACCCCGCCGGGCCCCGGCGCCGCCTGGCTGCTCGACCAGTTCGCGGCGCTCGGGCAGGGGGATGTGCCCGAGCCGGGGATGGCCGATCTCTAACGGCGCGGGGCAGCGGACGGGCGCCGCTCCGCGAGGACCTCAGGCCGCATCCTTGATGAGCGATTCCCCTGGCCGCACCCGGGTGAAGGCGACTGGCGCGGTGGAGACGGCGATCGCCTCGCCCGACTGGCGCACCAGCGTGTAATGCGAGGCGGCAAGATCGGAGGTCTCCGGGAAATCCTCGCGGAAATGCGCCCCCCGGCTGTCCTCGCGGGCCAGCGCCGCAGCGCAGATCACCTCGCTGATGCGCACGAGGTTTTCGAGATTCAGCCGGTCCATCCAGGTGAGGTTGTAGCGCCGGTCCCCGTCGGGCGCGCCGGCCCGGGAGATGGCGTCCGAAAGGGTGCCGAGGGTCGCCTGCGCGCGCGTCAGGCCCTCCGCGGTGCGCAGGATGCCGGCATCGGCCCACATGGTCTCGTAGAGGGTCTCGCGGATGGCGGGCAGGTCCCGCGCATCCCGTCCGAGGGGCGAGAAAGCGCGGGCCATGGCCCGCTCGAGCGCCGCCGGGTCGGGACCGGCGAGGGCCTGCCCGCGCTCGATCTCCCGCGCCATGGCATCGCCCGCAAGGCCGCCGAACACGGTGGAATTGGCCACCCCGTTGCCGCCGAGCCGGTTGGCGCCGTGCACCCCGCCGGTGTCCTCTCCGGCGGCATAGAGGCGGTGCATGGCGGTGCCGCAATTCTCCTGGAACACCACGCCGCCCATCATGTAATGGGCGGTGGGGGTCACCTCCACCCGCCCGCCGGCAAGGTCGAAGCCGCAGTCGGCGCAGCGCTCCACCATGCCCTTGAAGGTCTTGCGCACATGCTCCGGACCGAGGTGGCGCATCTCGATATAGACGCCGCCATTCTCGGTCGCGTAGCCGTCGCGGATGCGCCGGGTGATGGAGCGGCTGACGATGTCGCGCGTCGCCCGCTCGCCACGCGGATCGTAGAGGTGCATGAAGCGCTCGCCGGTGCGGTCGGTGAGCCAGCCGCCGGCGCCGCGCAGGCCCTCCTCCAGCACGGTGCCGGTCATCCGGGTGTCCGGCCCGGCCAGCAGCCCGGTCGGGTGGAACTGCACCATCTCCATGTCGCGCAGGGCGAGGCCGGCGCGCAGCGCCATGGCGAGCCCGTCGCACGACTTGTCGCCGGAGGGGGTGTGATACTTGTACATGGTCGGCCCGCCGCCGGTGGCGAGCAGCACCGCGCGCGCCTTCACCAGCACCGGCTCGCCCGAGCGCATGTCCAGCATCAGCACGCCGGCAAGGCCGGAGCCGTCCGCCGCCGGGATGAGGTCGAGGGCGCGGTGGTCCTCCATCCGGTTCACCGCGCGCCGCCACACCTGCTCGGACAGGCGGTTGATGATCTCGATGCCGGTGAGGTCGCCCTTGTGCACGGTGCGGTCGAAGGTCTGGCCGGCGAACGCCTTCTGGTGCACCGTGCCGTCCGCATTGCGGTCGAAGAAGCAGCCGAGCTCGCTCTCCAATTCGCGGATGCGCACCTGCGCCTCGTGCACCAGGGTCCAGGCGAGATCCTGGTTGTTCAGCCACTTGCCGCCCTCGATGGTGTCCATGAAGTGGCGCTCGGCGGAATCGCCGGGGGCGAGCGCGACGTTGTAGCCGCCCTGCACCATGCGGGTGCAGCCGCATTTGCCGAGCAGGCCCTTCACCGCCACGGTGACATCGAGGTCGGGGGCCGCCTTCTTGGCGTGGAGCGCGGCGAACAGGCCGGCCCCGCCCGAGCCGAGGATGAGGATATCGGTCTCGCGGGAAGTGAGGGCGGGGGTCATTCGCTGGCTCCGATGCTGGCGAGCACCGCGTCGCGGCGGGCGGCCACGTCCGCCTGGACCTTGGCGTAGAGCGAGCCGCCGTGGGCATCCATGCCCACCAGCAGCGGGCCGAAATCGCGGATGCGGAACTGCCAGAGGCTCTCGGGGTGGAGGTCGTCCATGTCCACGTCCTCGATCTGTTCGATCCAGGTGGTCTCCAGCGCCGCCGCGCCGCCGACGATGGCGAGATAGGCGCCGCCGAGGTCCTGGAAGGCCGCGAGCGTCTCCGGCCCCATGCCGCCCTTGCCGACGATGAGGCGCACCCCCTCGCGCTCCATCAGCTTGCGGGTGAAGCGCTCCATGCGCATGGAGGTGGTGGTGCCGATGCAGAACGGCGTGTAGCCCACCGGCGCCTCGGGCGACTTCTCCACCCGGTGCACATTGGGCGCGGTGTGGATCACCGCATGGCCGTTGAGGTCGAGCCTCGCGGCGCGGCCCTTGTCGAACATGTGGATGAGGGTGGCGTCGCGGATGCCGAACAGGGTGCGCCGGAGCGTCACCGTATCGCCGACCCGCAAGGTGCGCGCCCGCTCCGCATCGATGGGCATGTCGAGAACATGGTGGGCCATGGGCGGCTCCTGTCAGCTGAAGGCGATGCCGCCGGGGGTGATGGTGGCGCGGGCGCGCCGGGCGGAATGGCACTGGATGTTCACCGCCACCGGATTCTGGGTGATGTGGGTGGCGGCGATCTCCACATGCACGGCGAAGCTGGTGGAGCGCCCGCCGAGGCCCTGCGGGCCGATGCCGAGGGCGTTCACCGCCTCCGACAGCTCGGCCTCGATCTTCGCGCCTTCCTCGTCCGGACAGACAGTGCCGAGCGGGCGGGTCGCGGCCATCTTGGCGAGGTGCATGCAGAGGTCCGAGGTGCCGCCGAGGCCGACCCCGACGATGGTGGGCGGGCACACCCGTCCGCCGAGCTCGATCACCCGGTCGATCACGAAGCGCTTCACCGCGGTGATGCCGTCGGAGGGCAGCAGCATCTTGAGGAACGAGCCGTTCTCCGAGCCGGACCCTTTCGGGATCATCTCGATGGAGACGGTCTCCTCGCGGTCGTCGAAATCCACGTGGATCACCGGCACGCGGATGCCGCAGGAGGTGTAGTCGTTCTTGCGCGTGATGGGATGCACCACCGAGGAGCGCAGCGAGTTCTCCTTGGTGGAGCGGGCGCAGCCGCGGCGGATCGCCTCCTTCAGCGCCGCCCCGTCGAACCCCACGTTGTGGCCGATGGTGACGTTGTAGATGGGGATGCCGGTGTCCTGGCACAGGATGTTGCGGGTGCGCTCGGCCACCTGGATATTCTCCACCATGGTGCCGAGGATGGCGCGGCCGGTGGCGTCGGTCTCCCTCGCCTGGAGGTCGGCGAAGCCCGCCTTGATGTCCGGCGGCAGGAGCTGGAGCGCGCGCAGGTAAAGATCCGCGCAGATTTTTTCGACTTCGTCGAGCTGAAGATCCATGTCGGGCTCCTAGAGGATGAGGGTCAGGCCCGAGAGAAGGATCATCAGCGACAGCATCTGCTTGAATCTCTTCTCGTCGAGCCGGCCGTAGATCTTGAGGCCAAGGACGGCGCCGAGCGCCAGCGGCGGCAGGGCGAGGACGATGAGCAGCCAGGATCTGGCATCGATGCCCACCACGCCCACGGCGGTCAGCGTCACGATGTGGGCGAACAGGATGAAGGGCTGGTAGACCCCGCGCGCCACCTCCTTCGGCCAGCCGCGCAGCTGGGTCCAGATGGTGGGGACGACGCCCGAATAGCCGCCGAGCCCGCCCATCACCCCGCCGATGAGGCCGATGCCGGCATTGGCGAGCCGCCCGCCGCCGGACAGCCGCGGCAGGCGCGGCGCCAGCAGCGCGTAGGTGCCGTAGGCGACGAGGCCGATGCCCAGGGCGATCTTGAGCGGCGAGGGGTCGAGGCGGGTCAGGACCATCACCCCCACCGGCACGCCGACGAGGCATCCGATCAGGAAGGGAGTAAGCCGGGCCGGCTCGATGGAGCGGCGGATCGGCCACACCAGGGTCACATGCAGCAGGCTGCCGCAGGCGACGATCAGCGCGGTGGTCTGGATCGGATCGAGGGCGTGGAGCCAGATGGCGGAAGCCGCGAGCGCGAAGGCGAAGCCCGCGCCGCCGGCGGCCACGGCGCCGATGAAGGCGCCGACCCACAGCACCGACAGGGTGGCAAAGGGGATTCCGAGCACGCCTACCATCCGCTCAGCAGGAAGAGGAGGCCCACCGCGAGGCCGGCGGCCACGCAGCCCGACACCACGCCCGCGGTGCTGCCGCGGAAGGCGAACCATTCGATGGCCAGCACCCTGAGCCCCAGCGCCATATGCACGGCGAGGGCGCTCACCAGCCCCCATTCGGCGATCTTCACCGGCCACCAGTGGGTGATGGCGAGGAAGCTCTCAAGGTCCCCCGCGCCGCCGAGCGCGGTGCCCAGCGCGATGAAATGCATCGGCAGGAAGACGGCGAGGGCGACGCCGGAGAGCCGGTGCAGCAGCGCGGCGATGAAGCCGGGCATGCGGTGCGCGGCGGCGATCGGCGCGATGCCACGCGCGCCCCGTTGCCCCGCCGCGCGGGAGCCCACGTGGGAGGCGGTCACGGCAGCATCCCTCCCGGCTGGAACACGGCGAAGGCGGCGCGCAGGCCCAGCACCACGATGGCGGCGGAGAAGGCGAGCATCGCCCCGTCGAGGGAGCGGCCGCGCCATCCGGTCCATTCGCGCAGCACGCTGCGCAGGCCGATGGGCGCATGCACCGCCGCGGCCAGCACGAACACGCAGTAGAAGGCGAAGAACCAGCCGTTGCCGTGGGTGCGCGCCAGGATCTCGCCCGCGGTGAGGCCGCCGCGCACCGC